>CAZXZY010000061.1:0-1770 GCA_964645825.1 uncultured Gammaproteobacteria bacterium | reverse complement strand
GCCGGAATAGCTCAGTTGGTAGAGCAGTAGTTTTGTAAACTACGGGTCACGGGTTCAAGTCCTGTTTCCGGCTCCAGAAATTTTATATTAATTAACAATACACAGATGTCACAAGATAACTTAGCAAAGTTGGAATGTACTGAATGTCACGGTATTAACTACTATTCTCATCGTAATAAAAAGACTGTTAAAGAACGATTAGATTTGAAAAAATATTGTAACAAGTGCAAACAACATACTGCTCATAAAGAAACTAAATAATTCCTTCACTTTATAATCTGGAGGAGTTATTTTGTAAGGGGGCGTCGTATAGTGGTAGTACAGGGGTCTCCAAAACCTCTAGCGTGGGTTCGATTCCTACCGCCCCTGCCAAAAGAATAGGATATATTTATCCTGTTTTTTTTGATATAATAAATGCGTTATTATAAAAGATAAAGATATGAATTTTGAGAATAAAAAAGAAGCAATTCAATTGACAGATCAGATGAAAGAGTTTGAAAAGATTGAAACGCCCGAAAAACTATTAGATTATATGAGGAGTAATATAAGATATGGATTTGTTGGTAAAAATGATGGAAAAGTCTATTCTCCTCAAATTGAAGGCTGGGGTGAAGGAGAATCTCCAGAGTATAAACCGCAAGATCCAGAAGAGCTTTTAGAAAGTGGTTATGGAACCTGTTGGGAACAAACTGAGTTAGAGAAAGATTGGTTTTCAAAAAATAATTTTGAATTTAAAACCTTTCTTTTGATGTTTGGAAAAAATATTAGTCAAAAAAATCCAGCTCATACATTGTTAGCGTATGAAGATGGTGATATGTGGCATTGGATTGAAAATACGCTTGATGGACACAATGGGATTCATGAATATGAAGAGCTGGATGATTTAATTGAAGCTGCAAAAAAAATAATTATTTCAAATGCTGTTAATAGTGGAGCTACAGATGAAGATCTTGAGAAGTATGCATTGTATGAATACAAAACATTAGTTAGTAGTTGCTCTGATCGAGATGAATTTATTTCTAGAGTTATTGAAGAAAATCAACCATAAAATAAGTTCGAATATCATCCCATGATCTCTGCCAAAAGAACAGGATTTTAGATCTTGTTTTTTTGTTTTGACTTTTTGTCTATAAAATAATACAATGAAATTGTGCTAATCATTAATGGACCAAATATGGCTCCAGTAGAACAACAAGCTTTTTCCGTTAAAAAGGGTGATGTAATTGTCATTCCCAAGGGAGTAAGCAGATATTTTCAAGGTTCTGAAAGTGATGATGACGCTAGTAACGAAACACCTGTCTTGGCTCGTTTGCAAGAGACTGGTGAGCAAGATAAATTTATCTTTGCCACCAAAAAGACAGAACATGGCCGGATTCTATTTTTACCTAAAGGCCTCAAACCAGGCAATGAAGTAAAAGTAGTCTGGGATGACAAAAAGTGTGCTTGCGCCCACAAGGTTTAGAACGTACACCCAAAAATTACCCAATTACTAATTGAGTTTAACTCAGTTAGCCGTTTTTCTTTAAACTGCTTTAGAGCAGTTTTTTTGTAGCTTTATTTTTATAAAAGGTATATAATAAGGGCATATTTAATATTTAAATTCTTAAATTTATGCAAAGAAAAACAAAAATTACCACTTGGAGCGTTGCTCTTGGTTTTTTGTTGGTTTGTATGGTGATTGCTAGCTCTTGGTCTAACAGAGTAATGGCAGATTCAGTTAAAGATGCTCCCTATCAAGCCATTGTTAAAATTAACACTTATACTTTAGAT
>CAZXZY010000060.1:0-1957 GCA_964645825.1 uncultured Gammaproteobacteria bacterium | reverse complement strand
GCAAAACAACAACGCGAAGATCAATTAACTGGCAAAATAGAAATTTTAGCTAAAGAGCTATCAGTTATTTCTGAATCTGAAACTCCACCATTTGAAATTGTAAATGAAGATCGCCAAGCCAATGAAGAGCTTAGATTGAAATATAGATATTTAGATCTAAGACATGAAAGAATGACAAAGAATATGAATTTGCGTCACGAAGTAATCAAAAATTTACGTGAGCAATTTTATGCTTTGGATTTTAAAGAAATTGAAACTCCATATATTTCTAAGAGTACCCCAGAAGGCGCAAGAGATTTTTTGGTGCCATCTAGAAATTATCCTGGTAAATTTTATGCTTTACCTCAAAGTCCACAGCAATACAAACAAATGTTGATGGTCGCAGGACTTGAAAAATATTTTCAAGTTGTTCGCTGTTTTAGAGATGAAGATCAACGTGGAGATCGCCAAGCTGAGTTCACTCAAATCGATGTTGAAAAAAGTTTTGTTGATCAAGAAGAAATTATAAACATGCTAGAAACCATCATGATCAAAATGGTAGAAACTGTAGCGCCTGATAAAAAGATTTTAAGTAAGCCATTTCCTCGTATTACTTATAAAGAAGCAATGGAAAAACATGGTAATGATCGTCCAGACTTAAGAAAAAACAAAGAAGATAATAATGAATTAGCTTTTGCTTGGGTTGTAGACTTCCCAATGTTTGAATATAAAGAAGGTGACGAAAGATGGGGAGCTGTCCATCATCCATTTACTGCCTTTGATGAGGCTGATTTAGCCAAAGTAGAATCAGGAGATTTAGGAGAAATCAAAGCTAAACAATATGATTTGGTTTTAAACGGAAATGAAATCGCTGGTGGTAGTATCAGAACGCACAGTGCTGAGATTTTAGCTAAAGTTTTCAAAGCTTTGGGTCACAGTGATAAAGAAGTGCAATCTCAATTTGGTCATTTATTAGAAGCTTTTAAATATGGTGTTCCACCACACGGTGGGATTGCGATTGGTTTGGATCGTTTACTTATGATTTTAGCTGGTGAAGATAGCATCCGAGAAGTTATGGCTTTCCCAAAGACTTCAGACAATCGTGATCCATTGATGGATTCACCAAGTGATGTTTCAAAAGCGCAGCTAGATGAATTGCATTTGAGTTTAAAAAAATAAATAATATTGGCATGATTAAATTTGGACACAGAGGAGCAATGGGCTATGAGCCGGAAAATACCTTGATTTCATTTAAAAAAGGTTTGGAGTTAAATGTTGATGCAGTTGAGCTTGATGTCTATGTCTGTAAGACTGGAGAATTAGTAGTTATTCATGATGATAAGGTAGATAGAACCACTAATGGTACTGGGTATGTTATAGAAAAAACTTTTGAAGAATTACGTTCTTTGGATGCTGGTAAAGGAGAAAAAATTCCTACTTTGCAAGAAGTTTTGGATTTAATAGATAAAAAAGTCAAAATCAACATTGAATTAAAAGGAGCAAATACAGCCAAGCCCGTAGCAGGACTAGTAGATCAATATATAAAAGAAAAGGGTTGGTCTGTTGCTCATTTTATGATTTCTTCTTTTAATCATTATGAGTTAAAAATATTTAATGATCTAAACCCAGAAGTAAGGATTGGCGCTTTGATTACTGGAATTCCTATTGGATATGCTGAGTTTGCAGAAAAAGTGAATGCTTCTTCAGTAAACTTATGCATTGAGTTTATCAATCAAGAATTTGTTGATGATGCTCATAAAAGAGGTCTGCAAGTTTATGTTTGGACAGTTAATGATGAAGATGATATAGCTAGAATGAAAGCCTTGGGAGTAGATGGAATGTTTTCTAATTTTCCAGATAGATTATAAAGCAATCAATATATTTTAATGCATAAAATTTCTTTGGAGCAATTTGAAGGTCCGCTGGATCTTCTCTTGCAACTAATCGAAAAACAAAAATTACAAATCACCGAAATTTC
>CAZXZY010000059.1:0-2032 GCA_964645825.1 uncultured Gammaproteobacteria bacterium | reverse complement strand
CATTCGGCTCAATTTTATCTGTAAAGTGCTGGACAATATCTTTAACAATCATTTGAACGCGTTCTGGCGCTTTTAGAAATACAGACATTTTAGCCGCTTTATTAATCAATGTGGTTTTTTCTTTTTCAGTTAATTTTTCTGTCATTAAATCAAATTCAGCATTAATTGATGCCCTATCAACATGAACGTCTAGTAAGCGCGGTTCAAAATGAAGAGGTAATGTTGCTTTGTCTCGAATCGAATCCTGAAATGTATATCTAGTCATATAGCCTTGGTCATCACCTTCACCTCCGAATGCCCAAAAAGTATTTCTTTCAGATTTATTAATAGGCGTACCAGTTAAGCCAAAAAGGAATGCGTTTGGTAAAGCGTTACGCATTTTTCTTCCAAGGTCACCCTCTTGCGTACGATGCGCTTCATCTACAAATGCAATGATATTATCTCTGTCATTTAAAACACCCTCCGCTTCGCCAAATTTATGAATAGTCGTGATAATAATCTTCCTTGTATCTTGCTCTAATAATTCTTCAAGCTCTGATCTCTTATCAGTTGAAATAACATTTGGAACATCTGCGGCATTAAAAGTGCCTGTAATTTGAGCATCTAAGTCTACCCTATCAACCACAATAAGTACCGTAGGGCTCTTTAGCTCTTTAGCTCGACGTAATTTTTGTGCGGCAAAAACCATCAAAAGTGATTTGCCTGATCCTTGAAAATGCCAAATAAGGCCTTTTTTTATTTTGCCAGTTTTTACACGATCAACAATCAAGTTAGCCCCTTGGAATTGTTGATAACGAGTAATTATCTTAATTCTTTTCTTTTTATTATCAGCAGCAAATAATGTAAAATTTTGTAAAATATCTAAAATCAATTCTGGCTTCATCATTCCAGAAATAGCTTGTTTTATTTCACTTAAACTCGACTCATTAGATGATTTGTCTCTCCATGGACCCCATAATTCAAGTGGCATACGAACAGAACCATAACGAAATGTTTTACCTTCAGTTGAAAAAGAAAAAATATTTGGAACAAAAAGTTTGGGAATAGTTTTTTCATAATCATCATGAATGTCTATAGCTCCATCAAGCCACGAAATTGCTGGACGAACAGGTGTTTTAAATTCAGCCACAATAATAGGAATACCATTTACTAACATAACCATATCTGGTCTTTTTTCTACAGAATCTTTTACGGTGTACTGATTAGTGACTAAAAAAATATTGTTGTTTATATCATCAAAATCAATTAAATTAATACTAACATGCTGATTATTTTTTCCAAATGGCATGCTCTTATCACCACGAAGCCACATTGAAAATTCTTCATTGGCCCTAACTAAACCTGAATTATCTACAGAAAGTAATATGGTATTAAGTTTATGTATCACCTCATCTGCCTTATTTGGATCTAAGGCAATATCAGGATTTAAACGAATAAGAGCCTCTTTAAGTAAGGACTCAATAATAATTTCTGTATGAGATCTCTTTAATTGTTCTGATGGGACATAAAACCATTCTCCAGAGCCAGTTAAGAATACGGATTCTGGCGAACGATAATTCTTATCTTTAAGTTCGTCAATCTTGACGCCAGTTAGCTCATTTAATATAAAATCTTCAATCGTATTTTGTTCGTTAAAAGTCATGTGTTTATTTAAAAAAGTGATTAATAATTGCAAACTTAAATTCCTCAGTTGATTTATATACGTCTATTGTAATATCTAAATCTATCTCAATTTTTGAAAAAATACTTAGAATTTCTTTTTGTACTTTAATAGGGGGAAGAGGAATTTTTTTATTTAATGAATCATTAACTTTTACAAATGGTTGTGCAACTCCTCCACGAATCCAAAAATTTTCATCATTAACAATTAACCATACATATTTCGCCATTACCTTCTTATTTTTGGGCAACAAAACATGAGTATTAGCAATTGCACTCCATTTTCCATTCGCTAAAAAACACTTGCCGCATCGTGCTCCTACAGCACTAATAACTATACCTTTAACTACCCCTGCACCACGTTTACATGTTG
>CAZXZY010000058.1:0-2059 GCA_964645825.1 uncultured Gammaproteobacteria bacterium | reverse complement strand
AAGTCTAATGAGGCTATTGATTAAGCAAAATTATGAAAGGATTAGCAGAAAAATACAATAAAGATTTGAGACCAAAATTGCAAAAAGATTTGGGCTTAAAAAATATCATGTCAGTACCTAAAATCAAAAAGATAGTGATTAATATTGGTATAGGTAAAAAAGCAACACAAAATAAACAATGGATAGAAATTGCCCAAAGTATTTTGGAGCGTATTGCTGGTCAAAAACCTATTTTAACCAAAGCCCGTAAATCAATTTCTAATTTTAAAGTCAGAGAAGGCATGGTTGTTGGCGCCAAAGTTACTTTGCGTGGCCAAAGAATGTATGACTTTTTAGATAAATTGGTTAATGCTACTTTTCCTCGTTTGCGTGATTTTCATGGTATTGATGTCAAAAAAGGTTTTGATAAACATGGAAATTATACAATCGGACTTAAAGAGCATATTGTATTTCCAGAAATCGGCATGGAAGATGTGGACAAGGTACATGGTTTAGAAGTTACCATTTCTACCACTGCTAAAAATGATCCTGAGACATTGGCTTTATTAAAAGCTTTTGGATTTCCATTTAAAAAAGATAAGAAATAATTCATATGGCAACTAAAGCACAAATTGTAAAATCCGCAAAATCTATAGATAATCCAAAATATTCTACTCGTGTAGTTCGCCGTTGTTGGCGTTGTGGAAGAAAACGCGCTTACATGAGACAATTTCACCTTTGCCGTATTTGTTTCAGAGAATTAGCCTCTAAGGGTGAAATTCCAGGTGTTAAAAAATCAAGTTGGTAAAAAATAATTTGAAAATATTCAAGATAAAATTATGACAGATCCTATCGCAGACATGTTAACAAGAATACGTAATGCTGTGGCTGTAAAAAAGCCAGAGGTAGTTTTTCCTTTCTCAAAGGTTAAGCTTAGCATTGCCAAATTGTTAGAAACAGAAAAATATGTCCAGAAAGTCGACGAGACAGAATTAAATGGCTTTAAGCAAATTAAAGTCCAATTAAAATATCAAGATAGCCGCCCAGCTATTGCTCACTTAAAGAGAATTTCTAAACCAGGACAAAAGATTTATATCAATAGTCAAGAAATTCCAAAAGTATTAAATGGTTATGGCATATCTATCGTTTCTACTTCCAAAGGCATTATGACTGGCAAACAAGCCAGAAAAGATAATGTCGGTGGTGAGTTAATGTGTGAAATTTGGTAAATTTATAAATAGAGTAATTGAAATATATGTCCAGAGTTGGAAAAAAACCTATTATTATACCTAGCGGCGTAGAAGTAAAAATCAATGCCAATATCATTGATGTCAAATCTTCTAAAGGCCAATTGCAAGTTGAGATTCCTCAACAAGTTAAGGTTGCTCAAGAAAATGACAATTTGGTATTCACTATAGATCATCCAGAAAATAAATCAGAAGGTGCTTTATGGGGCTTATCCCGTAGCTTGGTTAATAATGCAGTTGTTGGGCTTACAGAAGGATTTAGTAAATCTTTAGAAATCAACGGTGTTGGTTTCAAGGTTGCTCTGCAAGGAAAGTCATTAATTTTGAATGTTGGTTTTTCTCATCCAGTAGAGTATAAGCTGCCAGAAGGCATTGTGGCTGAAGTTGAAAAAAATAAAATTACTATTTCCGGTATTGATAAACAACAAGTTGGCCAAGTGTCTGCTGAGATTAGAAAGATCAAAAAACCAGAACCCTACAAAGGTAAAGGTATTAAATATTCTGATGAAGTTATTAGACGTAAGGCTGGTAAAGTAGTCAAAGCCTAATAAAATAGATTTATGAAAAATGTAAATAAAGTAAAAAAAGCTAAATTTTTTAGACGACAAAGAAGAACTCGTGCTAGCATGACTGGTACAGCTGTTAAACCTCGTTTATCTGTTTTTCGTAGTTTGATGCATATTTATGTCCAAGCTATTGATGATGTAAATAGAGTAACTGTTTCTTCTGTTTCCGATAAAGATATCAAAGAAAAAGGTAAAAAAGTTGATATTGCTGCCAAAGTAGGCGAGTTATTAGGTAAAAAATTAGCTGATAAAAAAATAACTGAAGCA
>CAZXZY010000057.1:0-2145 GCA_964645825.1 uncultured Gammaproteobacteria bacterium | reverse complement strand
AGAAGAAACTAAATAATGTCCAAAGATTATTACAAAATATTAGGCGTAGAAAAAAGTGCTTCGGCTGATGAAATAAAAAAAGCTTTTCGTAAAGTAGCTCATGAGCATCATCCTGACAAAAATAATGGTCAAGATACTAAGTTCAAAGAAGCTAATGAAGCCTACCAAACTTTGAGTGACAAAAACAAACGCGCTCAGTATGATCAATTTGGCAGTGCTTTTTCTGGCGGGCAAGGCGGTTTTGGTGGGGGCAATCCATTTGGACAAGGCTTTGGCGGAGGTGGTGCTCAACAAGCTGATTTTGACTTTGACCTTGGAGATATCTTTGGTAGCTTTTTTGGTGGTCAAGGAGGCTCAAGAGCTAGCCAGACTCAACGCGGAGCAGATCTAGAAGTTAATTTAGAAATTACTCTGAAAGAATCTGTCTTTGGTGTTAGTCATAATATTTCTCTGCAAAGAAAGAGTCAGTGTCAGCCATGTCAGGGCACCGGTGCTAAAGAAGGCACTTCTTTTGATAAATGTCCGACTTGTGATGGCGTTGGCCGAGTAGCAACAACTATTTTGGGTCAATTTCAAACTCAAACTACTTGTCCAGAATGTCGTGGCCAAGGCAAGAGTATCAAAGAAAAATGTGGCGCTTGTAGTGGCCAAGGAATCACTGTTGAACATCAAGATATAAAAGTAGAAGTTCCCGGTGGCATCGATACCGGCCAATCTATTCGTTTGAGTGGACAAGGGGATAGTGGTGCTAATGGTGCCTCGGCTGGAGATTTGTATGTCAATATTATCGTCAAAGCACAAAGTGATTTAGTTCGTGAAGGTTTTGATCTGATTTCTGAAATGAAAATTCCATTTACCACAGCCGCACTTGGTGGAGAAATAGAAGTAAATACCATCGACGGCAAAGTAAAACTTAAAATCCCAACTGGTACACAAAGTAATAAAAAGTTTATTTTGCGTAATAAAGGTGTTACTAAATTGAAAAGTAGAGGACGAGGTGATCAGATTGTTGTTGTAAATGTTGAAGTTCCACAAAAACTATCTAGAAAGCAGAAGAAACTTTTGGAAGAACTGAGTAAAGAATTAAATTAAAATAAAAAGCACCTTGAAAGAGGTGTTTTTTGTAAATTGCCTGTTTATTTCAGTGATGGTAGAATTATGTTATTGAAAAATAAAATTTAATTAATCTATATGTCATTAGAAAATCCAGAGCAAAATAACGATGATCAAGACAAGGAATTGACCGAAGGACTTGAAAGAGAGACAGCGTCCAGGCGTAGGTTTCAAGAATTTGGTCACCTAGGAGTGACAGCACAGGATCATTGGAATATAGGTGGATCACCGCCCATATTACTAAATCAAAATCTAGAAAAAAATGAGGGGGAATTATTATCTGATGAGGAAATTTTAGAAAAATTGGATGGTTTAATAAGATATAAAGAACGAGCCGAGGAAAAATTAAAAACAAACCCCAATCATGAATTGGCTCAAGGTGATTTAGCTGATTTTAAAAAACAATTTCCTATAACAATAAAATATTTAGCGTCTATAGAAAGACTTCCAGAAAAATATAAAAATTATCAAGAATAAAAAATATGACTAAAGATTTAACAAATCAATTTTTTGACATTAATAAGTTCCCGGCTGAAGAAGGAATGCTTGTTTTTCCTATATCAATGAGTCGCATTAGCAATGAATCACAAAATGCTAAGAAATATTGGGAATATGTTAATTTTATCAATCCAAGTAAAGTTAATAAATCTAAAGCAGAATCAAAAGCTGGCGCCATTTTTATTTATGCAGATTTTTTATATTTACATTCAGATGAAAAGGCTAGTGTTCTTAAAAGAAAATATATGGACCTGGTAGCTACTCATAGAAATTCTTTTGATAATCTAGTAAAAGGTGATCCACATTTGATACACGATTCTTTTTCTTATAAAGTTTGGAATCAATTTTATGTTGATAATGGTAAATTTGTTTATTATTTTGAAAAATTGAAAAAAATTTATCAAAAAGATAAAGAATTTCAAAAGTATGTAAAAGAAGATTTTGAAAATTTGGAAAATACAAACTTTAAACTTGATGATAACCAGATAAATTTTTTCTTAGAAGAACATCTAATGTGCCACTTAATTTCTAAAG
>CAZXZY010000056.1:0-2418 GCA_964645825.1 uncultured Gammaproteobacteria bacterium | reverse complement strand
ATAAAACAGATTGTTGTTCGTTTTACTCAATATTCACAGCTATAAATCTGATGAACAATATAGCATAATAGCATATATAGATAATTTTGTCAATAGTAAAAATAAGCTTTTTACTTGCTTTTTTAGCCTAATTTTACTAAAATAACTGTATTAAATCTTGTAAAAATAAAATTATGACCACAAAGAAAGAAGAAATTAGCATTAATGATGAATATCAACAACGTTTATTAAAATTAAAACGTTTAGAGAAGCTAGAGGCTAGTCCATATCCCGCTAAAACGGATAAAAACACTGCCGTAGAGGAGTTTTTAGCTGATTTCACTAAACTGGTAAATAGTGAGAAAAAAGTGGTCTTAGCTGGCAGAATTAGAAGCTTACGTCTTCAAGGAGGTTCTTGTTTTTTGCATTTTGAAGATGAATCTGGTCGTGTCCAAGCCTTTATCCGTAAAGACAATATCGGAGTAGAGGATTATCAGATATTCAAAGAAAATATTGATCTAGGAGATTTTGTAGAAATTTCTGGAACTGCCTTTGAAACCAAAACTAAAGAGCCAACTATTTTGGCTGCTAAGATTAAAATATTAAGCAAAGCTTTATTGCCATTGCCAGATAAACATTCTGGCTTAAAAGATGCGGATCTTAGATTTAGAAAACGTTATTTAGATTTATTAGCCAATCCAGAAGTGAAACAAGCTTTCACTTTGCGTAGTAAAATTATAAAAAGCATTAGAGATTATTTTGATCAAGAAGGTTTTGTCGAAGTTGACACACCTATTTTACAAACTGTAGCTGGCGGAGCAACTGCTGCACCTTTTACTACACATCATAATGCTTTGGATATTGATTTGTATTTACGCGTTGCTCCAGAACTTTATTTGAAGAGATTAATTATTGGTGGTTACGAAAAAGTTTATGAAATTGCTCGTTGTTTTCGTAATGAAGGCATTGATCATCAACATAATCCAGAATTTACTCAGATAGAATTTTATTGGGCTTACAAAGATTATGAATTCTTGATGAAATTCATGGAAGATTTTTTCTCTTCTTTGGTAAAAAAAGTGACCGGAAGTTTGAAAGTAAAAAATGGTGATGATATGATAGATTTTACAACACCTTATCCTCGAGTAGATTTCAAAGAAGCTTTGGATAAAGAATTAAAAATAGACATTGATCAGACATCAGATAAAGAATTAGCCGAGATTGCTAAAAAATCTAAGTTGCCAGTGGATAAATCTTGGGGCAGAGGAAAATTGCTTGATGAATTATATAAAAAGTTTGTGCGAGCAAAATTGATTCAGCCAACTTTTATTATCAATCATCCTTTAGAATTATCACCATTGTCCAAAAAATTAGCTGATCGACCAAATTATGTTGAGCGTTTTCAATTAGTCATAAAAACTGCCGAAGTTTGTAATGCTTTTTCTGAGTTAAATGATCCAATAGATCAAGAAGAAAGATTTAAAGAACAAAAACGTTTGCGTGCTGCTGGTGATGAAGAAGCGCAAGGAGCAGATCAAGATTTCGTTGAGGCTTTGAAACACGGCATGCCACCAACAGCTGGACTTGGCATGGGTATTGATCGTTTAGTAATGCTATTAGGTGATGTAGAAAACATCAAAGAAGTTATTTTATTTCCAACAATGAAACCTAAAGAAAAATAATATGAACAAAAAAATATTTTTATTTCTATTTTTAGTAATTTTTATTTCTGGCTGCACTAAAGTAGCTGAGAAAGAGGAGAGCATGGAAGATTTAGCGGCAAGATGTGAATTAGCAACCGATCCAGATTCTTGTTTAGTCATTAATGGTTGTGCCGTTTGTCCGCCAAGTGCAGAAGCAAGTTCCATTTCTTGTAACACTGCAGAATTTTGTCAGAGCATGGGATTTGGAAATGACTGGTGGGCTAGTATCCAAAAACAAGTAGAAGAAACTAATTATCAAGAAAACACATTAATCGAAGGAGAAATTATGCAAGCAACAATAAAAACAACAAAAGGAGACATAGGATTAGAACTTTATGGTGACAAAGTGCCAAATACAGTGGCTAATTTTAAAAAATTAATTGAAGACGGTACATATGATGGCGTTTATTTCCATCGCGTGATTGAAGATTTCATGATTCAAACTGGCGATCCACAAGCTAAAGGTGAAGCTGGTGTTGATTTCGCTTATGAGCCAAATGCTCAAGGCTTACCAATTGCTGGTACTGGTGATGCTGGTTATAAGTTTGCTGATGAATTTCACGCTGATTTAAAACACGATAGCCCTGGTATTTTGTCCATGGCTAATTCCGGGCCAAATACCAATGGTTCGCAATTTTTTATTACTCATGTAGCAACACCGTGGCTTGACGGAAAACATTCAGTTTTTGGAAAAGTGACATCTGGCATGGATGTGGTAAATAGCATTGTCCAAGGA
>CAZXZY010000055.1:0-2701 GCA_964645825.1 uncultured Gammaproteobacteria bacterium | reverse complement strand
TGAGTATAACAATTTATCTATTTTTTCTAGTGGTTCGGGTATTATTTTTGATGCCAGTGGCCTTGTCTTGACCAATTATCACGTAACAACCATAGAAGAAGAATTTGATAATAGTGAAAGAGAAACTTCATTTCAAGTTTGTTTGACAGAGGATCCAGGTGTAGAGCCAGTTTGTGATTGGACAGGACAGATGGTAGCCAAAGACAAAGATTTGGATGTGGCCATTTTACAAATCAAAGAGCCACCTAGTGAAGGCGAAATGTTCCCTTATCTAGATTTAGATCAGCTTAATGCTAATGTTACTAACGACACACTCACTGTTTTGGGTTATCCAGCTATTGGTGATGAAACTATTACTATCACCGAGGGTATCATCAGTGGTAAAGTCAATAAATATAATAAAGACTGGTTAAAAACTGACGCTGTCACCTCATTTGGTAGTTCTGGCGGAGCAGCTATTAATCAATATGGTTATGTGATTGGTTTGATTAGTCGGGCGCACTCTGATTTATTGGGTAGCCTTGGTTATTTGATCAATGTTTCTTCTTTGAGTGATTGGATCGAAGCAAATAGAAATCAAGCTAGTCAAACAGCTTCTTTCGAAGGTAGAATTTCCGATCTATCAGCCAAGCAGAAAGCTCTTGAGGAAACTGATACTTACCAAAATGATAAACCATTTTTTAGTATTGTGAAGCCCAATGATTGGGATTTTGATTATCAGAACGAAAACGCTTTGATGATTCATAAAAAAAATGACAATGAGGGTGGCATAGTAGGTATTATGGCTTCACCATTTCCTATTCCGGCGTCTACTGATTTTGTCATGACACGTATTAATCAACGCTTACTCGAAGTAGGTGCTTTATCTTTATTAAATATTAATAAAGACGAAGATCTTGTTATTAATGGCTTATCAGGCAAGAAAGTTACTTTGTCGATCATGGGTGAGACACAAAGTTTTTATTATTTTGTTTTAGATAATTATTTTTTAGAAATATCTTATGATTATGGCTACACCGAGAAAGACCAAGCTATGGTTGATGAGATTATTAATTCTTTAAGTGCTACGCCAGGGCAAGTTTTGACTCCAGTTGTACAATATGAAAATGATAGTCCTAAATTTTATTTAAGTTCAAATGCCTCTTGGCCAATATTAGATATCAATTCTAAAGAACGGGCAGCTGAGATGTATAATGTCGATGAGCCTAAAGCTTTTGTGAGTGCTGGTGTGGCTAAATTAGAGAGTTCGCAAAAAGATTTTAACAACGATGATTATTTGAACTATATCAAGGGCACAATTGATACAGTTAATTCAGCCGGAGCCATGCTGGATATCAATTTTGATATTATGGAGTCTAACGCTCATTATCAATTAAATGATGAATTGACTGATGTCATCATGCTTCATTCTCAAATGACTAAGCCAAGTACTGGTGATATTTTGGGTATTAGCACTGAATATTATCTCAGAGAAGGGGATTATTATATCGGAGTTGATTTATCTATGTTTACTGACGATATTACTGAATTCCAAAGCGTATTGTCTGAGGTTCAACCTATTTTGAATTCATTATCACTTGTCGGGTTTCAAGAGCTAGATGGCGTGACTGGTGGTGAAACAAATGAAACAGAGGACACAGATTCGATTGGAGAAACTGACAATGTTTTGAAAGATACTTTGAAAAGCTCACTAGAGCATGTTAAAAATAATAAACTCATTTGGATTTTATCTCTATTTGGAGTAGTTATCATTATTTTAGTTATTGTTTTCATAAAAATACGCGGTAAACGTAAGTCAACAGATCCCGTTGCTACAACACCTCCAAATCCCCAAGTCACTACCAATCAGGAAGCCGAAGTAAATCCTCAAGATATTGATGATAAAGCGTGATATTTATATTTAATAAGTAAACATAAAATTATGAACTTATTTAAAAACACTACTTGGAAGTGGTGGGAGCTCAAGTTTATTTCTTGGGGCGGAATTTTTCTAGGTTTGGCACTTGGTATTCACTTCGGTCAATATTTGACTGATTGGCTAACATTAATTTGGGTATTATTTGCAGTGCTTTGGTTGTATGTTATTGTAGTTTGGTTTAAAAAATAGATAGTTTAACACAAAAGAAAAAACCGCCCTTCGATACGCTCAGGGCGGTTTTGTGATAAGCGATGTTTTCGCTTACTTGGGTTTCATTTCCTCAGCCGGAATGAAGCGAAGCAGTGTAGGTGGGATTTCAACGTCAATTTTGACTTTGGCATCGTTCAGTTCGGCAATGATCCTTTCAACCTCTTCCGGATTAGTCGAAGTAACTTCGACATATGGCATTGGAGTGCGATTGCCATCGCAAGACACGGGAACGGATATGGCTCCGTGCCAAGTTGCCACAGCATCATCTTGTAGTCCAAGATTCAGCATCACAGCCTCTATGATCGGAAGTAGCTTGTGGTATGTCATTTGGTCGACATACAAGTGAATGTTCGGCATGATTGCCTCCTTGTTAGCTGGTGTTTATGGAACAATTAATAAATTATATTACTATATTTATCATATTTTGTCAATATAGTTAATAAAATAGGGCTTTTACCTTGACAAAAACTTAATTTTAGTTTATAATTTTGACCTTATTTAGTTTACTGTAATTTAAGCTATGGATATTCGTAATATTGCTATTATTGCTCACGTTGATCACGGAAAAACTAC
>CAZXZY010000054.1:0-2940 GCA_964645825.1 uncultured Gammaproteobacteria bacterium | reverse complement strand
AAAAATAGCCCAAAAAATCAATCCCTTCCTTCTTTAAAATCAATCTAATTTACCTGTTTTATTTAACACTAAGTTTTGTAAATCATAAGTATTAGCGTGTTTTAAAACGCCAAAATATGAAGGCAGGTTTTTGTTATTAACTCTTTTTAGTATTCTATTCTTTGTCTTAGTTCTTAAGACTCTATAATGAGGAAAATTAATCATGCCCAAATAATCTACGCCTGAAGCCAGCGTACTTAAAGATATTTTCTTAGGATGAATAGTGAGTTGAAGTTTTTGACCAAGATAATTTTTAATTTTTGGAATAAGCTTTAATAATTCTTGCCTGTCTTGAGAGAAAAAAACAAAATCATCTGCATAGCGAATATAATATTTTTGTTTAAGCTTATGTTTTACATATTGATCAAATTCATTCATGTAAATATTAACGAACAACTGAGAAGTTAAATTACCTAAAGGTAAGCCTTTGTTTTTACTTACTTCAAAACTGTCTATCACTCTATTTAATAACCAAATAATATTTTGATCCGAAATGTGTTGTTTTAAAATATCTTTTAGCACCTTATGATCAATGTTGGCAAAAAACTTTTTAATATCACACTTCAAAATATAACAAGTCTTAGTGTTATTTTGACTTACTTTTAAAGCCATACTTCTAAATCTATTTACTGCTTTATGTGTGCCTTTGTTATCTCTACAAGAATAAGAGTCTGGAGTAAAAGTTTGATCAAAAAAAGGATATAGTTTTCTGTAAATAGCATGATGTAATAATCTATCTCGCACGCTGGCTTTATGAATATTACGAGGTTTTGGATCTGAAATATTAAAAGCTTGGTAGCCTGAATGTTGATAAGTAAAATTGGCAAGGTCTTGATGAAGATGTATAATATTATCTATTAAATGTCTGGAGAATAATATTACATCTTTTTTATTCTTCTTACCTTTAATAAACTCACTCCAAGCTAAAAGTAAATTATCTAATGAAATAATATCTAAATAAGTATGAATCAATTGAATTTTCATAACAATACACAAAAATCTACCTTTAATCCTGCCCCCCCCCCGAGGAATTTTGCCAGTGTTAAATAAAACTAAAAATGTTTACTTGCTTTGGTATGGTTATTACCAAAGTTTAACTAAAACACATAGATATACCTTGGGACAAAAAATAGACAGCCTATTTTTAGAACTAATTGAAAATATTACTATTGCGACTTTCCTAAAAAAGGAAGAAAAATTGCCCAATATTCAAAAAGCGATTCAAAAATTAGACACTCTAAATATAATGCTATTAATCTTGTGGGAAACAAAATCTTTAGACAATAAAAAATATCTAAATTTATCTCTAGCTTTAAACGAAATTGGCAAAATGCTTGGTGGCTGGCATGGTCAATTACTAAAACAAAAACTCCCCTGAAATTGGAGAGAAAATGAAAATAGTTGCGAAACGACGAAAGCAAAACCGTTCTCACGATTCCACCTGTTGTCAGGATTGTCATAGTAGGTATTCAACCAACGACCATCGTCATTGCGGTTCGCGTTCAGCAGGTTGAGATCATCATCAGAAATTGCGTCAAGCGTCATCTATCTCACCACTCATTGAATTCTCTTTGAGTTGTATTTTATTTGGCATATTAAATGCACAAACGCCTCACACCAAGTCTTTTCATTTTTTAAGTTTTCATAAATTACTCTATCGCCGTCCTTGGACTGACAATACTCTCAATTTACAAATACTAATTTTGGTAGCAAGCAATCTTAATCGCTTACATATTTACCAAAGCCTAAATTATTATATCATAAAAAAAGAAGTCCTGCATCTCTCATATGATATGAAAAACACAGGACTTGAGTTGTGAAGGTCCAAGGACTAAGATCTAAGCACTGAAAGCACAAAGAGCTTTAGCTCTCAGAACTGACTTGCGAAACGACGAAAGCAAAACCGTCCTCACGACCCCACCCGCCGACAGGATTGCCATAGTCGGCATTCAACCAACGACCACCGTGATCGCGGTTCGCGTTCAGCAGGTAGAGATCACCATCAGAATCCTTAATGGGCTCGTGCATGGTGATGATCCAGATCAGCCCCATAGCCTTGATCTCCTCGTCCGAAAAATTTTCACGAATTAGGCAGGCGACTTCGGCGTTCGGCTTACTGAAATTGCGCTCACTGGTATAGGCACGAATTTTCTTGGTGACACGATCCTTGTCCGAAAAAATCATCCCCTTCAAAATTGCAATCTGGCAAATGACACCAGAAGTCGGCTGGAAATCAGACGAGCAGAGTAGCTGCTTAACGTAATTGCTGATATGAAAATCGTTCTTTTCCAGACGAGTGATCCATTCAGAACCAGTGGTGCCGTCAGATGTAACGGTGAGATAGATAACGCCGTCACGTTCTTCCCAGCGCCGAACGGGTTCGGAAACCACCAGCTCGCCACGCAAGTAACGATCAGGTGCATCCTGGCCATTACCCTGCTGCTGAAGCAGTTTAACTATGGCGTTCAACTGACCAGCTGTGTAGTTGGCGGAAGCAAATGTCTTACTCATGATATTCTCCTTTTGCACTTACTTGTGCAATTTTTTCTTCCTCTAATCCGAGGTGGAGCTAAGGCCATATTGGTCATAGCCAGAAAATCTTAAGTATTTTAAGAGCTTTTGGCTATGACCTAAAATTTTGCAAGTATTTAAAAGAACTTTAATTAATATAAAAGTATAGCATATATTAGATATTCTGTCAAGGCACAAAACAACCTCGCAGGTTAACCTGCGAGGTTAAAAACAATTTTAGCTAAGATTAGCTATTTTGCTATAATTTAACTCAAAAAATGTAAATCTGTGACTAAACTCTGTTGCCAATGTTCATTGATAGCAGCTATAAAAACTTCTTTATCTTCAGTCAATCTAGCTAAAACTTCATCAGATAAAACAGCAATGGTT
>CAZXZY010000053.1:0-2955 GCA_964645825.1 uncultured Gammaproteobacteria bacterium | reverse complement strand
TTTACCTTCAAATCTTGAGATAATAAATATCTTTTTAAAATATCCCAAACTAAAAAAGCGCGTAAATTTCCAATATGTGGATAATCATAAACAGTTGGACCACAAGTATAAAGGCCAATTTTGCCTTTTTTAATTGGCTTCAACTCCTCTTTTTGCTTAGATAAGCTGTTATTCAAATAAATTTTCATATGTCTCTATTGTAACGAAAAAGTGAAATTTTAGCAAAAATAAAACCCCATTCGTCAGAACGGGGTTATACCATCTTCAACTGGACGGCCTTTATTCCATCTCTGTTTCTGGTTCTCGCACAGCTAAGTAAAAGCCATCAATGATTAGAAAACAATGCACTCCCAATAAGATGAGCCAGGCTGTTTGTGTCTGTTGATTTAGCCAGATAAATTGCCGCACAATATCAAAAGGCAAGCAAAAAATACAGCAAGCAACTAGTAGGCCAAATGAAAAAATGGCTGCTATAGCATAATTAAACGGCCTGGTAAATAAGGCTACGGCAAATAGCAACCAAAAACTCAACATCAGCCAAACAACAAACAAAACAACTCCGATCCAGTCAATGGCATTGCTATTGACTAATGAATCCAAAAACACAGACACATTGCTTTGTGACAAACCCATTACAAATGATGCGCAAGTAGCAATAAGTAATAACAGTAAAGCCAAGCGCACTGTTCTAGGCATGGTCGACTCCTATCTTTTATTTATTACAATGAACTTTTTCAATTTACATACTATGCCTGTTTTTTATTTTTTTGTCAAACATAAAACCCCGCTCCGCCAGTTGGCGGAGCGGGGTTTAAAAATTTAATGTATATTTTTAATCATCTCTACTAGCCGATTAGCATAGCCCCATTCATTATCGTACCAAGCTATGATTTTGACCATGTCTCCATCGACAACTTTAGTCATGCTTAAATCTACGATTGATGATCGTGCATCACCAATAAAGTCTGAAGAAACAACTGGCTTATCAGTCACTCCTAAAATTCCCTTAAAACGTGGCTGTTTGCTTGCTGCAATCAAGGCATTGTTGATTTGTTGAACCGTTACCTTCTTCTTTAAAACAAAAGTAAAATCAGATAAAGAAACAACTGGAGTTGGCACACGAATAGCCATGCCGTCAAATAATCCTGTTAGCTCTGGAATCACCGCAGCAGTAGCCACTGCTGCTCCTGTTGTGGTAGGAATAATGTTTAACGCTGCCGACCTACCTCTACGTGGATCCCGATGTGGTCCGTCAACTAATTTCTGATCAGCAGTATAAGAATGAATAGTTGTCATCATTGCTTTAGCGATACCAAATTTATTGACCAAAACTTGAGCGACTGGCGCAATACAATTTGTAGTGCATGAAGCATTAGAAATCACTGCTTCGTCTTTATATTCTTTATCGTTGACACTCAACAAAAATGTATTTACATTACCACCTTTAGCAGGTGCAGATACAATTACTTTTTTAGCTCCGGCTTTAACGTGAGCCCCTGCGGCCCCGTCTTTAACAAAACGTCCGGTGCATTCCAAAACTACATCAACGCCCATTTTTTTCCAGGGTAATTTTTTAGGCTCAGCTTGAGCGGTAATTTTATATTTTTTATTATTAACTACGATATAATTTTTGCCGTGGTCAACTTTTTTTGGATACAAACCATAAACTGTATCGTGCTTCAAAAGATAAGCTAAACTTTCTGCTGGCGCTAAATCATTTATAGCCACTACTTCATATTTTTTATTCTCTTGAATAATCTTAAAAGCAGCTCGTCCAATACGACCAAAACCATTTATAGCTATACGAATTTTATTATTTGCCATAAAAATATTTTATTTTAATTTTACTTCTATATTATAGCAAAAAAACAAAATATAATCTAACTAAAACAAAAGCCCCGATAAGTAAAAACCTATCGGAGCATAATAAAGACCATTCATCGATGCCTAAAGCTTGAAGCTGTCCTGGCTCTCCGACACAGCTTCAAGAATCTCAGCTGCTTTACTCGGTACAACACGAGCAATTTCAGCTGCTTGATCAGGGAGAGCCCTGGCAATGGCCACCGCTTCTTCCGGACGACTCTTGGCAATCTTCACCGCCTGATCAGGATGAGCTACGGCGATATCGACTACCGTTGACTCAGGTTCCTGTACCAAGGACTCCAAATGTTGATCAAAATCGGCAAGGAAATCTTTTCCTCTGGTTTTCAGCATGTCCTTAAAACTGCTGATTTGAGTCGTTGCCCCCTTGAAAAAACGGGAAGCCGCACGACCAAATTCACGTGTCAGTGTTTCTTCCGATCCGGCAACATTCTCAGCAATTGCTGCCGCTTTTTCTGGCACAGCTGAGGCAATTTCCTTGGCCAAATATGGCAAGGCCTGCGAGATAGCTACTGCCTGACTAGGAAATCTGACAGCAATTTCTACAGCCTTTTCCTTATTAGCAACAGCAAAAAGGACGGCTGTTCTTGAATTAAGCTTCATTTGTGGACTCCCAAATTGAATGATTGATAAAAACGAACAAACGATGCTTCAATGTACAAAAAAAGAGCGATTTTGTCAATAGCTCCTTTTTATAAATAAAATGTTGTTAACAACCACTACATTTTTCATCGCTACCTTTTTGGCACAATTTTCCTTCTAAATATGGATATTCTACAACTGCATCATCAATTTTAAGATCAACGGTTTGTTTTAGTGGATGAATCTCTACAACTTTACCAAGTCCTGCTTTAGTCTTTATCTCATCGCCAACTTTTGGTAATTTTTCTATGCTATATTTATAATTGGCTTCTTCATAGCGTAAACAACATTTCAATCGACCACAAACTCCAGACAATCTTTCATTGCCTCGATGCATCAAATCTTGATCTTTGATAAAATCAGAATTGATATTGCCTAAAGAGTGTAACCAATTTTTGCA
This sequence comes from uncultured Gammaproteobacteria bacterium, assembly GCA_964645825.1. Lineage (GTDB taxonomy): Bacteria > Patescibacteriota > Patescibacteriia > UBA1558 > GWA2-36-10 > JABIAL01. Next base: position 32 of record CAZXZY010000053.1, on the reverse strand, counting down.
ACACAATGGCAAACCACAAGGACCATAATCAC
>CAZXZY010000052.1:0-3078 GCA_964645825.1 uncultured Gammaproteobacteria bacterium | reverse complement strand
ACTCCTTTTTCTTCAGCTAAAATTTGGATATTTTTATCTTTTTTGATATGAAAACCAATCGCTATAGCATTAGTTGCAGTGGCACTCAGAACATCTGTTTCAGTAATTTGGCCTAGGCCTTTTTTAATTACCTTAACCTTAGCATCAGCTACGGTTAGTTTAGCTAACGCTTCTTCTATGGCTTCGGCTGATCCTAAAACATCAGATTTAATAATCAAATTAAGTGTGTTACTAACCTCATCTTCATTATTTTGTTTTTGAGCAGTTATTTGATTTTGGGATTGGTAATTATTTAAATTTTTTGATTTGCTTTTAAATTCTTTTTTGTCAGTAATCACTTCTAGTATTTCACCAATAACAGGAGCTTTTTTAAGACCCAAAATTTTGACTGGCATAGCAGGTGATGCCTGCGTTACATCTTTGCTAGTCCAGTCTTTAAGCGTTTTGATTTTTCCAGAAACTTGACCAACGATAAACATGTCACCAATAGCCAAAGTGCCAGCTTGAACCAAGACAGTGGCTACTGGACCCTCACCTTTATCGACATGTGATTCAATGATGGTGCCAACGGCTGAGCCGCTATCATCAGCTTTTAGATCACCCATGTCAGCAACTAGTAAAACCAAGTCTAGTAATTCATCAACACCAGTATTTTTTTTGGCAGAAATTGGATGACAGACAGTTTTACCGCCCCAGTCTTCAGGGACCAGATTTATTTCGGATAATTGTTGTTTTACTTTATCAATATCAGCATTGTCTTTGTCTATTTTATTGATAGCAATTATAAAAGGTAATTTTTCTTTTTGAATAACAGAAATACTTTCTAAAGTTTGTGGCTGCAGGCCATCGTCAGCAGCGACAACTAAAATAGCTACATCAGCAATCTGACCACCACGAGAACGCATAGCCTTAAAAGCTTCATGACCAGGTGTGTCTAAAAATGTAATCAAACGATCACGTTTGGTAACTTGATAAGCGCCAATGTGTTGAGTAATGCCGCCAGCTTCAGAATCAATAACATTAGTTTCACGGATAGAGTCTAATAATTTTGTTTTACCATGGTCAACATGGCCCATGACCACTACAACCGGTGGTTTAGTGTCTTTATTTTCTCTGACAGATAATAGTTTTTCTAATTTTTCGCGTTTACTTTCTTCTTCTATAACCTCTTCATCACTTTTATTTACTTTAAAACCTAAATCTTCAGCAATGATAGTAGCAGTGTCAAAATCAATTTTTTCATTTAAAGAAACCATGATTCCATTTTTCATCAATTCGCCCATAAGTCTAGCAACTGGCAAACTCATCAATTCGGCCATATCTTTGACTACTATGGTTTCTGGGATAGTGATTTCTTTTTGAGCATCTTTAGCACCGTCTTTGTCTTCACCACGAATTTGGGTGACCTTGGCCATTTCTTCTTGCATAGCAGCTCTTTTAGCTGCTCTTTTCCAGGCAGAAACTATTTTTGGGGCAAGCTTATCGTCCACTTTGATAGCTCTAGCGCCAATATCAAAGCCCAATTCTGGTAGTTTTTCCAAAAGTTCTTGGGTGCTTACCTTAAGTTGGCGGGCGAGAGCTGTAACATTCATGATTTTATAGGTTAGAAATAAGAAAATACACAATTCGTGTATTTGTTTGACTAGTAATTATTCGTCATTACTTTACTAAAAATAAGAGAAAAAGTCAATACTTTCAGTATTTCTGCGCTTGTCTTAGAATTGACAAGCTTTGTTATTTATTATATATTTAAGCGTTCATAATATGAGCAGAAATATTAAATCAATGAATTTACCAGTAGATCAATTAAGTAAAATTTTAAATTCGGCCAAAAACATTTTAGTAATTGGTCCGGAAAACCCCAATGTAGACATTGTTAGCTCTGCTGCTGCTTGGAGTCTTTTTTTATTGAAAAGAAAAAAGAAAGTAGATGTGGTTTTGACTGGTCGTTTACCAAAGTTAAAATTTTTACCAAAAGAAGTAAATTTTTCGTCAACTATTGAACCAAACGGTAAGTTTAAAATTTTGGTTGATGTCAGTAAAATTAAAATTAAACAATTGAGCTACGATGTTAAAGATAAACAACTAGAAATAGACCTAATCCCAGAAGACGGCTCATTCAAGGCAGCAGATGTACAAACAACCAATGATGGTTATCGTTATGATCTGATTATCACCTTGGGTGTAGCGAGTTTTGAAATGTTAGGAAAGTCATTTTTGGACCATCGTCATTTTTTTGATAATACGCCAATCATAAACATTGATCGTTCTATCGGCAATGATAATTTTGGTCAGCTAGATATCGTAGAATCAACTGTGACTTCAATGGCAGAAATTTCTCATGCCGCTTTACATAAATATTTAGACAAAGATATTGCCACTGCTTTGTTAGCTGGGATGATTTCAGCGACAAATAGCTTTCAGTCACCGCAAGTGACTCCTCAAACATTAGAACTGGCTAGTCAGTTGATTGTTAAGGGAGCTGATCGTCAGGCAGTCATAGAAGCCTTGTATCAGACCAAAGACATTGGGACTCTAAAAAATTGGGGGAAAGTATTATCTCGTTTAGTAAAATCTAGCTCTATTTTGCACGCCTTTTTAGAGCATGAAGAGCAAGATAATTTGCCGGAGGATTTTCAAGAATTGGTGCATGATCTTATTTTGACTACACCAGAGACTAAGGCAGCTGTGATTTTTTATCAATTAGATTTTAATACCACTGAAATTTGGTTGTACACCGTTAATAATGTAAACGCACTAGAAATATCTAGAGAGTGTTCTGGTCGCGGTTCTAAGCAGTTTGTAAAATTTACAATAGCTAAAAATTTATTAGACAGTCAAGATTTTGTTTTAGACAAGATACAAAAGCAATTAGCTTTATTAAATCACTAACATCCTTCACAAAATAGCGCCGATCATCTATAATATGTATGTTTTAGATGCAACGTCCTATAGCTCAGTTGGTTAGAGCGCCACTCTTATAAAGTGGAGGTCCCGGGTTCAAGTCCCGGTAGGACGACCACTATAAATATTGACATTTTTTCGAGTAAATGATATAAAGAGATACGTAATTAGAAA
>CAZXZY010000051.1:0-3308 GCA_964645825.1 uncultured Gammaproteobacteria bacterium | reverse complement strand
TTTGGCTTTTTAAAGTTTTTCAAATTAGTTTTCTTAACTTTGAAATCTAACAAGCCACTATAAACATGTCCTCTCTCACCTTCAGCACAACTGACTGTAATATCTTTGCCATTCTTTATGTGCTTTGTGCCATCTCCAGTTCCTACCACACAAGGAATACCTAATTCACGAGAGATAATGGCGGCATGACAAGTACGGCCACCAGAATTAGTAACAATAGCGGAAGCTATTTTCATGATTGGCTCCCAGTCAGGATCAGTCATTCTAGTCACTAAAACTTCACCTTTTTTAAAATCATGAATCTGAGAAACATCCTGAATCACATGAGCTTTGCCCTTACCAATTTTAGCACCAACTGACGCACCGCTAGTCAAAAGCTTACCTTTGTGAGGTAAAATATATTCTTCCAAAACATTTACATCTGCTTGTGAACGGACTGTTTCTGGACGAGCTTGAACAATAAATAATTTTCCAGTAACACCATCTTTAGCCCATTCCATGTCCATTGGCTTCTTATAATGTTTTTCAATTTCAACTGCCCATTTGGCTAGCTGAATAATCTCCTTATCTGTCAAAACATAAGTATTGCGATCTGCCTCACTTACTGGTACACCTTTGATCGGTGAGCCTTTACCTGAAGTATTGTAAATTAATTTCTTTCTCTTTAGACCTAATGCTTTGCTGATAACTGGATTTAAGCCTGGTTTTAAATTTGGTTTAAAAACATAATACTCATCTGGAGTGACAACACCTTGAACAATATAATCACCCAGTCCATAAGCGCCGTTGATCAAAACTGCGTCTTTGAATCCAGATTCAGTATCAATAGAGAACATCACACCAGAAGAAGCTTTATCTGAACGGACCATTTTCTGAATAGTAATAGAAAGCTTAACATCAAAATGATTAAAGCCTTTATCTTCACGATAAGAAATAGCCCGATTTGTAAATAAAGAAGCGATACATTTTTTACAAGCTTCCAAGACAGCCTTGTCACCTTTTATATTCAAATATGATTCTTGTTGTCCAGCAAAAGAAGCATCTGGTAAATCCTCAGCTGTAGCCGAAGAACGAATAGCAACGTCAGTATGTGCCTGTTTAGATTGTTTGGATAATTTATGATAAGCCTCTAAAATAGCTTCTTTCATGTCAGCTGGAAATTCAGCATTCAAAATAGTTTCTCTTACTCTCTTACCATGAGCAAATAAATTTCTGGTATCGTGCGTATCTAAGTCTTTTAAAATTTCCCTAATATCATCCTGGATACCAGCTGTTTTTAAAAAATAATCATAAGCCTGCGCTGTTACAGCGAAGCCATTTGGTACAGCAACACCTTTTGGCGTTAGCTTGCTATACATTTCTCCCAACGAAGCATTTTTACCGCCTACTTTTGGAATATCTTTGATACTTGTGTCTTTAAACCATAAGACAAATTTATTCTTTTTCATAAGGTATTGATTTTTATTTAATATATTTTAATTATAAGCTAATTATAGCAAAAAATAAGCTTAACTCAAACTAGAAATCATTACTTCTTTATTTATATTGTGACACTTGCTTATTAACTCTTTTTCTATCATGTCTAATTTGCTTTCTGGTACTTCCCAAGCTAAGTGCTGGTGATCTATAAATAAGCCATCAGCTAGCTTAACTAATTTCATGATAGCTTTAACTTGCATTAAACTTTCCAGCCTGACTATTAATTTAATATCTGTTTTTTTTAATATTTTTTTTACTTTCTTTAACTCTGCGATATTTGCTAAAGCTAAGCTTAAATAATCTGATTTTGCTTTACTAGCTATCTCGATATCTGATCGTCTACTCTCAATATCAAAAATATATCCAGACACAATTATCTGATCTCCCGCCTGCACCATGCCTGTCTTGATTACTTTAGTATAAATTAAATTGTCTTCTATTTTATCTACTAATAATTTTATGCGATCCTGATCAATGAAAATTCGGTCGCTCTTTATTAAGTGGACTGATTTAATTTCATCGCTCACTGGTAAAACTTTATACTCTAAACTAGCTATATTTACATCCGCCAAATCAGAATGAGTAGCTAAAATTATAATGTCTTGATCGGCCAGCTTTTGACCGTGACTGTTTATCTTGCCGACTTTGATACCGGTGTCTGATAAACTTAATAAAATATCTAAATTTAATTTAGAAGTTTTAATAATTTTCTTGATATTTTTTACGGAATCTAAACATGCTTTATCATCAACGGACAAAAAATCAAGCCGAGCGGTATTAACGCCTGACTTAATTAATTGAGTTAAAACCTTACGATTAGCCGACGCGGGCTCAATCGTAGCAACGATATTTATTCTCTTAGACACTAGGGTTTATAAGTTGAATTTATTAACGTATTTTCCAATGAAAGGCATGACCCAAAATTTTCCATCTAAAGCATTTTTGATCCCCAACAAAGCTAAGCCGATGACTATAATTAGTAATAGCCAACCAACTAAAGGGATCCAAAAAACTAACCAACCGACAATTTCAATCACAAACAAAAGTAAACCTTGTTTGGCGTGAAATTGAGCAAATTTTGATTTACGCTTTAGTAATAATGGTACTAAGCATAAAATCCAAACATATGACAAAGCGGCTATTGTTTTATTAGCCTCTACGTCTTTGTTGTCTACGTGAGTTTCAGACATATTTTTATTAATTAATTATTAAGGTTTATTTCTAAACAATATTTTCATCATCAATGAACCAATCAAGGCAATCACCAACAGCATCCAGACTGGCTCGATCAATAAATTAATCCAGGTCCAAACAGATTCGATAACTATAATTTTCCAGATAGCAGCAAATACTACTCCGGCTACAAAAGCTGACACGGCGGTAGCAAAAACCTTTTCTTTGTCCACGTGCCATTTTCTGATGCTAATAATCAACCAGGCAATCAATAAAGCAATACGCCAGAGCCAAATCATGCTTAAAACAAAATTGCTAGTCCAATAAAATTTAATACTCAAATCTACAAGTAAAATCTCACCGGCAACAATAATAAAGAATAAGATGACACTAGCTAAGATCCAGCTAAATTTTCTGGCCGGTGGCAACGGCGCCTCTGAAGTAGTTATGTCAAAAGACATTACTGTTTCCTCCACAACTTCTGGAGCATCTTCAATGATTTCTTCATCTTCTAGCTTTACCTCATCTTCCTCAATATCTTCTTCCATTTCCTTTTCTTCTAGCTCTTCGTCGTCACCTAAATATATTTCAACGTTCTCTTCCATTAATTCTTCTACATCTTCATCTAATACTTCTGCTTCTATACTCTCTGCTTC
>CAZXZY010000050.1:0-3606 GCA_964645825.1 uncultured Gammaproteobacteria bacterium | reverse complement strand
AAGCCCTTATAGCTCAGTTGGTAGAGCGGTTGCCTCTTAAGCAAATGGTCCTAGGTTCGAGTCCTAGTGGGGGCACCACATTTTATATACATGGTGGCTATGGTGTAGTGGTAACACAGCAGATTGTGGTTCTGTTATCGAGGGTTCAATTCCCTCTAGTCACCCCATCAACAAATCATTCCATTAGGGATGGTTTTTTGATATACTGAAGATGTTATTAAATTAAAATTATGTATATACCAATTTGGATTTTAGTAATTATAGTTATAGGGGTATTTTTTTATTATTTTAGTAAGGCAAAAAAAAGAAAAAATATTTCTAAAACACGAAAAGACCATAATATTAACTCTGAAAAGAATACCGATTGGCTTGATGATGAAAATTGGAAAGAAACAATGATGCAACATTTAACAAAATATCCGCAACGCACAGGTAAAGAAAATCCAACCTATACTGAAATGCTCACATTAGACAAGGATGAGTTTAAAGCGTGGTTATTTGCCATGGCTGAAACCTCACAGTATCAGAAAGAGCTTTTGGAACAAATGATTAATCATGAGGAAAAGACTGGTAGTTTTGAAAAAACAAAACAAAAAGGCAATTCTGATGTTGAAAATTTAACTTTTGATGTATTCAAACGAGGGCGAAGTAAAGAAGTAGTTGGTACGCTTACTAGGTTAAGTGAACTTGTTGGCGAATCAAAATCAGATACTGTCAGCGTTGTTAAACAAGCTATACATGCAAAAGCAATGTCTGACTATTTTGGATTAGGAAAAAAATGAAAATAAATAATTAAAATTTGTAAAGAGATAATTTTTTATATTAAATATAATATTATGAGTCAAATAGTTTATGTATTAACAAATGAATCTATGCCAGAGTATGTAAAAATTGGTTTTACAAAAAGAAGCGTAGAGAAGAGGATTGAGAAGAGATCACGGAGCAAATTTTTAATAATGAGCAACAGTTTACAGGTTTAAATCACGAGCAGCTAGAAGTATCAGAAATGGAGACGATAGATATTGGTGGCAAAGAAGCATTGCAAATTTTAGTAGAGTCAGAACTTGGAAAAGAGAAAGGTGGGGGAGTAATTGGTATGAATTTGACTTATGTATTTTTTGAACATGATAATCGTATTATTGCAGTAAGGTACGATGCTAGTAACGAACTTTTTGAAAAAATAACCGAGTCTATAAGCTTTGAGCCTTATTTAAACATAAAATAATATGCTGAATAAAAAATTATTTATTATTTTTATAGCAATCAATGCCGCTTTTATTGTATTAGCAGTTTTTATTTATAAAACAGAAGTTGTTGCTTATGATAGAATTATTAGTGAAAATTATTATGTTTACCAAAATGATGATCAGGGGGTGAATTTTTTGTACCCAAAAGAATCTAGCATGGTTGATGAATCAGAAAATGGTATGAATTTGTATTTATATTTTGATGTTACAAATAAATTTTGTGGTTGGCACCACGGTGGCCATTTTATAAATATCAGCAGTTTTGATGGTGATATAGAAAATGAAAAAAATAAAATTTGGGAATTATCAAGCGTTGAGTTTGACATAAATGAGCACGATGATAAGACTGTATTTGAATATCGATTTGATGATGGTGATGCTAGATTTTATCAAAAAGATGTTTATTTTCAGCATAAAGATGCTTATGTAAAGGCATCGTTTATAAAGCCAATTGTTAATGGACATTGTTTTTATGAGGTGCGCTACAGAGTAAACAATGACGAAAGGGAAGAGATTTTTAATGATTTATTAAATTCATTAATATTGTATTAAATATTTTATTCAACCAAACAATCATTCCATTAGGGATGGTTTTTTGATATACTAAAGTTAATATTATTAAATAATACAAAATATATAGCTAATAAAAAAAGGAACACTTGGTTCGCGAAAATTAAGAGAACATTTACTTCCATATTACCCGTCGCAAAAAACAGAACAGGTAAGTGTGTTAATTGTGGTGCATGTTGCAAATTGCCAAATGTATGTCCATTTTTAAAATTTAGATCCGACGGCACATTTTATTGTTCTATCTATATTATAAGGCCATTAAATTGTAGAAAGTATCCGAGAACCAAGAGTGAATGCATAACTGAAGATACTTGCGGGTTTAAGTTTAAATAATATCTAATTTTAATAGCTTTTGAGTTATTTGAAAATTTATCTGGCTATACTTTGATAATTTATAATTGGGAGATCATAACTCCTGAGCCAATTATAAATATAATTAGTGATTTAATAATTGGGATAGTAGGCTTGTTTGTTGGGTATAAAGTAAAATTGCGAAGGTTTCAGAAATTAAACATGCAATAACATTTTGATTTTAATGATTTTTTGATACACTAAAGGTAATATTATTAAATAATAAATAATATGAAATGCAAAGTTCATCGCCTAGAGGTTAAAAGAAATCACATGCAAGAACAATTAGAGCAATTTTTAAACGGACTTAAAGGAGAAGTTATCTCTGTAATTCCAAATGTCAAACCAACTTTTCAGCTCATGGGAGCAACAGCAAAAGTGGATTTTTTATTGATTGTGGAAAGAATTGATTAAATTAAAATTATGGATGATAAAAAATTAAAACAAGAAAACATAACTATCCCCAAAAAAGCATTACTAGGAATTGCCGCAGCTTTTCCTATGCTTGGAATACTAGTTTCAAAAGGAAATATTGGTCCTTTAATATTATTTATTATTGGCATTGCTTTAGGTATATTCATTGGCAAAGGATTTTTTGAAAACAACAAATAAAATTATGAAAAAAATCAGTTTATTTATTTTAATCGTTTTAATCTTCGGTGCAGCTTATTTTTTTGTCTGGAAAGAAGAGCCTGTTAACAATGAGGGTTCTGGGGAAGAAGTTGGTTTATCAATTAATACTGTCCCCGAAGCAATTGTTCAAGCAGAAAAATTAAGCAATGGCCTAGAAGCTTTTTCACTTAGATATGGAGCTAATAAAATTCAATCTACAGCTCATTTTTATGAAGATGATGATTATTGGTATGTAAGTTTTTGGCCAGAAAATTCTAGCGACCTTTGGTATGAAGTTCATGTTTCTTCTGACGGCACACTTATTTATGAGGGCAATGGAACAAAAGGAGGCTAGCCTTTTGATATAATAAATACATTATTAAAATAAGATTATGAAAAAAATTATTTTAGTCATTTTAGTGGTCCTGGTGATTGGTGTAGTTTATTTTTTTGCTACAGATCAAAAGCCCGCTAGTAATGAAGGAGCCAGAAGTGAAGTAATTGAAAAGGAATTGTGTAGTAATTTAACAAATGTTAAATCTATCGTTGTAGCAGATAATGCTATTGATATAGAATTTAGCCCTCATGGCGGCTTTCAAGTAGTTGGTCGCAAAGGAGCATTTGGAGTTGTAGAATCATTTGAGTATGCCACTAAATTTACAGTAGCCAATGGAGATAATATTTATTGGGGCGATGGAGATCATGCAACCAATTATTTAACCGTAAATAGTATTGATGGAGATAATGCTAAAATAATTGTTAAAGATGAATTTTATTGGGATGGTGAAACTACAGGGAGCACTGAAGTTTGCGTTATCCAAAGTGA
>CAZXZY010000049.1:0-3689 GCA_964645825.1 uncultured Gammaproteobacteria bacterium | reverse complement strand
AACGTTAACTTGGAATGCTAAGTCATACTTATAATCATCTAATTGTTTTTTCTTTTTTTCACCACTATTTGTTGATTTTGCCTCGTAAATATCATAAGATTTTTGTTCATCATTCCATACGAGCATATCAGCAATAGCTTCAAACTTATCAGTGCAAAAAACTGGCTGATATATTATTTTTTCTTTTTTATCAATTAATTCCTTGGTTCCTTTGGAATCTTTCCTATCTTTGATTAAGGTACCACCTGGAAATAACTCTCTAGCAAGCTCATCAACTTCATTACCTGTCTCCATTATCATTTTATCAAAATCTGACGGTTTGTAAGAATAAAATATTTTAGGCTCAAACATTTTCACCCAAGCATTTTGAGGACATTCTTTGTACAATAGATAGTTGGTTTTTGTTAATAACATATACAATACTATTTAATTTTATTCTCTTTCTTTATAAATATATATTCATGCACTTTATCGTGCTTATTTTTTATAATCCTAGCTTTCAACTTTCCTTCTCTAATCATTTTCTTAGCAGTAGCTGGATGTATATCAAATTTATCTTTTAGCTCCCATGTTAAGTAAAAACTATCTCTATCTTTACAAATATACCCTGGTATAACTTTCTTGTCCAAAGCTCTTTGGCAATCTAAGCACTTATTGCCATATTTATCATACCAACCTTCTTCACCAGTCACAGATCTATAACATATACAGCAGTTATAAGTAGATCCTTCATCTATGGGAAATCCCTTAGGCTCTTTTTTAAGACGATTTTTCTTCCTTTCATCAGATATATACATTTCATGTAATAAACCAAAAAAATCTACTAATCTGTTGCCATACTCTTCGGCTTTGGCCATAGAAATATCTTGACCATATTTCTCTTTAAATATCCTTTGAAAATCCTTTATTTGTTTATCTTTTAATGTCATATAACTTTACTTTACGCCCAAAAAGTGACAAAATCAAGCTATGGAATACAAGTTAGAGATAAAAAAGCCTAAAAAGAAACCAAATAGTAAAGATATAGTATTGTCAGTTACTGACATTCAGTTTCATACAACAGATAAAAGGCAAGGTGCTATTGGTAAAACTATTGAAAAAGCTGTAAAAAATAACGAAGAAGGTAGAATTTATAGCGGTATAGACAACGGTCAAGACAACAAATCTTTACTAGAAATGTTGCTAGAAGACCAGAGCTTTGTAGATACAATAAGAAAGTATAATGAGCAAGGCATAAGAGTGTTTGTAGAAATGCCTAAAACTAAGCCAATGTTAGCTGGAAAAGATACAGTAGAGTTCATGAATAGCAAGAAAGGCAAAAGGATTATCCGTGGATTTGCAAAAAATAACAAAAAGGATTAGAATATAAGTACAATTTACTGCGTAGTAAAAAGTAGAATAGTGTATCGCCTATAAGGCCGTGCCTGTTCCGCGCAAGAAGTAGTTTTGAGGTTTTAGACTTCATCTATTTCGTGTGTGGAATAGGTTTTTTAAATTTCCATACATTTTTTATCAACTAACCATAAAAAGTATGGAAAGATTAAAATGGCACACAGTGTCAAAACGAGTCAGCGATCTTATTCCGCAAGACGTTAATCCTCGTATTATTTCTGACAAGCAGATGTCAGATTTACAAAAGAACTTGAAAAAGTTCAATTTAGTGGAAATACCAGCTATTGATCTAAATGGCAAGATACTAGCTGGTCATCAAAGAATCAAGGCTCTACAACTATTAGGTCGAGGCGAAGAGCTCATTGATGTTCGTATTCCTAATAGACAATTAAGTAAGGAAGAGTCCGAACGCTACCTTATAGCTAGCAACGCTCTAGGTGGTTCTTGGGATTTTGAGAAACTCAAATCTTTTGATTTAGATCTATTAGTCGATATAGGTTTTGATCAAATTGACCTATCTCATTTATGGGATGAAGAGTTGGAAGTCAAAGATGAAGATTTTGATGTTGAGGAAGAAATCAAAAAAATTAAAGAGCCTAAAACAAAACTAGGTGATTTAATTTATTTAGGGCCACATAAATTATTATGTGGTAGTTCTGCTGACCCAAAAAATCTCAAACGATTATTTGGCGAACAAAAAGCCTCAATGATTTATTCAGACCCTCCATATAATATCAATCTTAATTACTCGAAAGGTATTGGCGGTAAAAAAGATTATGGCGGTAATGTAAATGATAAACGTACCTATGAAGAGTATAAAAACTTCATCAAAGAAACTCTAGTAGCTGCTTTGGGAGTTACTAATATTAATAGTCATATCTTCTATTGGTGTGACCAAACTTATATTGGGCTAATCCAAGAGTTGTATAGAGAGCTTGGCATAACAAACAAGCGTGTTTGTTTGTGGCTTAAAAACTCTCAAAATCCTACTCCAAAGATTGCTTTTAATAAATGTTATGAGCCTGCGGTATATGGAACGATGGGCAAACCATATATTGCCCTCTCCATACAGAATCTTAACGAAGTATTGAATAAAGAGATGACAACAGGCAACAATTTGTTTGCAGAAGCCTCTGATGAGCTTGATATATGGCTTGTAAAGCGTTTATCTGGCCAAAGTTACGAACACGCAACTAGCAAACCACCAAAGCTCCATGAAAAGGCTATTAGACGTTGCACTAAGCCTGGTGACATTATCTTAGACTCTTTCTCTGGATCAGGTAGCACCATTATGGCTGGTGAACAATTAAAGCGGAAAGTCTATGCAATTGAGCTAGAGCCTATATTTTGTGATTTAACAATTAGAAGATATGAGAGGTTAACTGGCAGAAAGGCAAGGGTGGAACATGTCTAAGAAAAAGAAAGTTAGAAATATATTTCTAGCAGAACTTAAGAAAGTTCCTATAGTCCAAGTTGCCTGTGAGAAAACTGGCATATCTAGAAATAGTATTTATCGTTGGAAGCGGGAAGATAAAAATTTCTCTAAAGCTATGGATAAAGCTTTAGCCGAAGGTGAGGCCTTGGTTAATGATATGTCAGAAAGTCAATTACTTACTCTTATAAAAGAAAAAAACTTTTCTGCTATAAGGTTTTGGCTTAATCATAGGAATCCACGATTTAAAGACAAAGTAGAAGTTACTTCTAAGTTAGACGACTCAGGAGAGCTTACTCCGTCACAAACTGCAATAGTACACAAAGCTTTGCAATTGGCGGATATTTTAACAACTAATAAAAATAATTATGTTAGAGAAAAAAATAATACCCCAAGATCTGGTAGACCAGATGACAAGGGACAAAAAAGTAAGAGTAGCAGTGACTAGAGAAAGTTTTTCTTTCTTCTTCCACTTCTACTTTGCGCATTACATTAAATATGCAACTGCAGACTTCCAAAAAGAAATTATTTATTTACTTGAGAAAAGTGATAATGAAGATTTATTTATTGTAGCGTTTAGAGGATCAGGTAAATCTACTATGGTAACAACTGCTTATCCTATCTGGGCAATACTTGGGAAACAAAAGAAAAAATTCGTCACGATATTTTGCCAAACTCAAGCTCAGGCAAAACAACACATGATGAATTTACGCAATGAGCTAGAAGATAATGATTTACTAAAGAAAGACTTAGGCCCTTTTAGTGAAAGTAGTGACGAATGGGGTTCACATTCTATCGTATTTTCTAATACTGGCGCACGTATTACAGTTGCTTCTGCTGAACAAAGTATACGTGGTATTAGACA
>CAZXZY010000048.1:0-3826 GCA_964645825.1 uncultured Gammaproteobacteria bacterium | reverse complement strand
AAATGCGGTGTATAAAAATTATTAATTTCAAAACCACTTAAACTAAAAATATAAAAAAATAATGGAAATAATAATATTTCATGAGATACAATATAGGTTGTGAAGTGTTCTTTCAGCCAATCAGAAATAAAAAATTCTTTAAACATTAATAAAGAATATAAAACTGCGATTACGAATATTAAAGTTGAGCCTGGATAATATGTAAAACTAATAATGACCTCTAAAAAAAGGACGACAAGGATTATTTTTTTAAGATCGGTTAATTTCATCAATCCCCTGGGTATTGGTCTGTCTGGATAATATTCCTTATCGTGTTTGTAGTCTTTGAATTCATCAAATAGTCGCAATCTAAACAAAAATAAAAACAAAGCTAGGCATGAATAAACTATAGAGGCATAATCTATTTGTCCTAAATATGTTTGTACAGACAAAGTTGAAACCAGCGCAAAGATAATAGTTAATAATGCAAATTGCTGTAGCGGAAATCTTTCTTTCAAGTATTGTAAGAAATTTTTTGTAGTAACCATATGCCTATAATGTAGTAATTGGTCTAGACTGTAGCACAAAAAGATTACTTCCATCAATGCACCATTCTATGTCACAGGAGTGAGTAAAGAAATTTTCTACTTCTATACAGCTATTTACTAAGTTATCTATTTGTTTTTTTGTTATGCCAGTTTTAGCAAATAAATTCTGCTCTTCTATTTCTTTGGTTTTCTTATTTACTACAAAATTATCTGGTGTTATTTTGCCACTAACTAAGTCTTCAGGACCACCATGACAAACCTCTATCATTAACTGATCATGATTTTTATTTATTGGATTAACGGTAAAACATACACCGGATAAGCTTGGGCGTATTAATTCCTGTACGATTACTGCCATATTAATATTATCTGTGTCTATGTGCCGTTGTTTAGCATAGGCTAGTGCTTTAGAGGAAAGTGACGACTGCCAACATTTCTTTATTGTTGATAGTAAATCGCCTCTATTTATCCTCAAATAACTTTCAAAGATTCCAGCCCACGAATCATTAACTGAATCTTCTACGGTAGCAGAAGATCTGACAACTACTTCATGAGAATTTAAATTATCAAAATTAGCCAATATTTCATCAGTAACATCATCCTCTATTTCATAACTATTTTTACATAATTTAAAGGCTGATGCTAAAATTACAAATCCTTCTGGCACCAAAAACTTAGCTTTAATCATTTCTCCTAAAAAAACAGCTTTCCCTCCTGCAATTTTCATATCTTGTTTCCGTAATTGAGCCAAATTTTTAATATACATAATTCTTCAACCTATAATCCTTGGCGATAAAATTCAGCAGCGTCTTCTGGTAAAATTGGATTAATGATCAATCCTGATCCGATCTCAACGCCTGCCCAAACAGAACCACGTGGCACGACTTTCATATATAAATGCTGATCATTGTCATTTATCACTTGATGAAAGTAAAAATTATAAGGTAAGTCTAATAAGCCAATTTTATCTAAAATGTGTTTTAAAATTTTGGCCCAAGATTTTTTCTCAGGATTAGTTAGCTCGGTAATATTATCACGATGCTTTAATGGCATGATCCAAATTTCATAATTAAAAGTTGAAGCATACGGCGTAAAAGCAATAACATTCTTATCTTTATAAACTAAGCGTTTGGTTTTTGACTCTTTGGCAATCACATCACAATAAACACAATGACCATATTCTAGCTTATAGGCTTGCTGACGTTGTGATTTATCAAAAAGATGTGGTGGCAAAAATTTAGTAGCAAAAATTTGCGAATGGGCATGCTGTAAACTAGCACCAGCTACACCACCATCATTTTTAAATATTAAAATATACTCAATCTTTTTATTTTTAGAAATTGCCTTAGTGCGTTCTTGATAAGCAGTTAATAGATTGGATATATGAGCAACTGATAAATCCTCCAACTCTTTGGTATGGTCTGAGGTTTCCACTACCACCTCTTGCTGACCATAAGCTTTGGGATTATCTAGAGATACAGCTGGAAATTTATTGGAGATTACTTTGATGTTCCAACTATTCCCTACACCTTGCTGATATAGACTCTTGGTGTCTTTCAAAGACTCCGGGCAAAAAACACAAGTTGATAAAGGTTTGTGATATTTTTTGGGCTTGATAGTGTCATGTGGTCGCTTACCACGCTTTGGAGCGATAATCACATATTTCTCTTGAATATAATCTTTTCTGATCTCTGATTTTGGTGTTGATTTGGGCATATATTTGCTATTTATAGTCATCCTGAATTAATTTCAGGATCTAGTTTTTAAATAATTATAGATTCTGAGACAAGCTCAGAATGGTTTAATAGATTAAGCCAATTTTTTATAAAGCTTGATATAATCCTTAGCTGATTTGTCCCAAGAAAAATCTTGATGCATAGCAGTAGAAATCATCTTATTAAATTTTGGCTTATTCTTATAGATTCTAATTGCTTGCTCAAAAGCTTTTTTAGTGGCTACCTGAGTATATTTTTTGAAAACAACGCCGGTTACACCATGTTTAACTGTGTCTTTAAGGCCACCAGTCGCTCTAACTAGTGGCAAAGTACCATAACGCATAGCAATCATCTGCCCCAATCCACAAGGCTCAAATAACGAAGGCATTAAAAAGAAATCGCTGCCTGCGTAAATCTTCTGGGCCATGGTAATATTAAATGTAATATTGGCTGATAATTTTTCAGGGTATTTCTTGGCTAATTGCTTAAAAGCTTGCTCATGCTCTGGCTGACCAGTACCTAAAATAACTACTTGAACATCATTTTTAGCTAAAATTTTATCTAATACTGGCACCAAAATATCCAAACCTTTTTGATTTACCAAACGACTAACCAGGCCAAACACTGGCACATCATCTTGCGGTAACTTCATTTCTTTTTGCAAAGCTTGTTTATTGAATGCTTTGTTTACTTTTCTATTTTTAGCATTATATTTTTTATAGATCAATTTGTCTTTGGAGGGATCAAAAAAATCTATATCAATACCATTTACGATACCAGACAAATGTTTCTGGCGACGCAGTAAATAAGTTTCTAATTTTTCACCATATTCTTTGGTCAAAATTTCTTTAGCATAATTTGGGCTAACAGTGTTTACAAAATCAGCTGACAAAATACCAATTTTCATCATATCAATCTTATCACCATCTTTATCGTAATAGTCTTCCATTAAGGCTGGGGTTAATTTTTGATGTAATCCACCATAATCTACAATGTCTAAGCCAGAAATTCCTTGATTGGCTAAATTATGAATGGTGAATAAAGTTTTGATGTTAGCAAAATTCTTATCTTCTAAGCTATATTCATCAATAAAGGTTGGTAAGATTGCTGAGTGCCAATCATGGGCATGAACAACATCTAATTTCCACTTCATAGTCCTAATGGTTTCAGCTACAGCCTTGGAAAAGAAAACGAAACGCTCGATATCACTAACAGAACGAGAATAAACTCGGCCTTTCATATATTTTCGTCCACCAACATAAATATCTTTGCCATTAAACATCTTGTGCTTAACCAAAAATACTGAAATCTTTGTGCCTGGCAATAAAGTCTGATATAAATCAAACTTTACCTGTTTGTCATCAATGTCTAAGTTAATATTTTTCTTAACTAGCTTGCTTTTGTATTTTTTAGTGTCGATGGCACCATAAAAAGGCAGTATCATTTTGATATTAACTCCTTGTTTTACCAATCCTTTTGGCAAAGAACCCATCACGTCTCCCAATCCTCCAACTTTAACAAATGGAGCTAATTCTGCTCCGACAAATAGTACTTCTAATTTCTTTTTATTTGGCATTATTTTTA
>CAZXZY010000047.1:0-3972 GCA_964645825.1 uncultured Gammaproteobacteria bacterium | reverse complement strand
ATGGGATATGAAAAATATTCTAAACTATTAACGATTAGTGGAGATCTGGTCACAGCAAATTCTAGAAGTACAGTAACCTCGGCTAATGACGAGATCCAGATTGAATACTTATCTGCTGATAAAGTAGTGGCCGCTGTTAATGATACCGTTGGTCCTAATACTGTTACTGATATCGGTGACATCTCTGCTAATCCTACGACTTGGGCTGGAGATCAAGATATGAACGCTGCTTTACCAAGGTATATGAAATTAAAAACTCTAGACAGTACTCATGTAGTTTTGGCCTATGCAGATCGTAGTGATTCTGATGCTGGTAAAGTTAGGGTTGGGACAGTCGGCGCTAGCACAATCACTTGGGGCACCGAAGCGACTTTTAATACTGGCGGTACTTATGCTATCGGCTTAGCTATTTTAGATGACAGTAATTTTGTTGTGACTTATCGTGATATCGGCGATACTAATAATGGCAAAGCAAGAGCTGGATCTGTCTCTGGCACTACTATTACTTGGGAAACAGCCGAAATAGACTTTGATACTGGCACAGTCTATGGCTATATGGATGCTAGTGGTCTAAGTAGTAGTAAATTTATTACAATGTATAACGATGGTGGTGACGCTACTCAATCTATAGCTATAGTTGGTACGGTTAGTGGTTCAAATATTACTTTTGGCACCAGAGTTGACGTCTCTACCGTCTTATCTACCTTTAATACTGTCGAAACTATAGATAGCACTCATGCTGTATTAGTATGGACTAATAGCAGTAATATAGCTAAGGCTAATATAGCCACTATTAGCGGTAATGAAATTACCATGCTAGATACTCCTGTATCTTTTGGCACTAATAATATTAAATTTCCTTCTGTAACTTTATTAGACGAAAATAATTTCCTCATTGGCTATCAAGACACGACCGTTAATCAATCAAAAGCCATAGTGGGAAGTATAACGTGGGAATAAAAATAAAATTTATTCTTTAAAAACAATTTTCTAAAACAAAATTGTTTTTATTTTGCTAAAAATACTTCAAAAATAAAATTTTAAAACTTTTTTACAAAAAACTGTTTTCTTTTTTTAAAAAATATGTTATAATTTTTGGTGTTGTAAAAGAGAAAAGATTTTTTACAAAAAAATAACATGACAATTGGTAAATTTATTTTTGGAATTATTATTGCAGCTGTTGGATTTCTATTAGTGTGGAAGTCTGAATGGTTATTAAATAACTTTGGAAGAATAGGTTTTGCCGAAAAACATCTACGTCATTCTGGCGGCACCAGATTGATGTATAAAATTATCGGCGTGTTAGTTGTCATCTTTGGTTTATTGTATGCTACTGATTTATCAAACAAATTAATAGCGAGCATCGTAGAAAGTGTGTTTAACACATCTGTACCTACAGAATAACCCTCTTTTTTATGCTAAGATTAGTATAAAAAGGAGCGAAAATAAAATTCTAAATTAAAAAAGGAAGGGGGTGAAAATAAAAATGCCAGCAAAAAAGAAAACTACAAAAAGAAAGACAACTGCAAAACGTAAACCGGCTAAAAGAAAAGTTACCAAGAGAAAGGTAGCTAAGAAAAAACCTGCAGCTAAGAAAAGAAAAGTAACTAAGAAAAAAGTTACTAAGCGTAAAGTAACCAAAAAAAAGGCTACTAAAAAACGTAAACCTGCAGCTAAGAAAAGAAAAGTTGCTAAAAAACGTAAACCTGCAGCTAAGAAAAGAAAAGTTGCTAAAAAACGTAAACCTGCAGCTAAGAAAAAAACTACAAAAAGAAAGACAACTGCAAAACGTAAACCGGCTAAAAGAAAGCCAGCTAAACGTAAAGCAACTCGTCGTAAAAAAAGATAGTTTTATTTCTATTCAAATAAAAAATTCCTTTACCAATCCGCCAGCTGGCGGAAGTGAGGGAATTTTTTGTTAGTTAAATTTTATTGTTTAGAATAAACTTTTTTGTTTATTATTTTTTGCTAATTTTTGTTCGGCGGCCGAAAAAATTTCTACTTTACCATATTCTCCATCAAAACCAGGAATTAATTTTATTTTATTTTCACGCATTCTGACAATCCCGCCAGCTAATTCGGCTGGCATTATTTTTTCTAGTTCTGTTTTAGATAAGTCTAATAAAACCTTAAACTCATTGCCGGCTTTTTCTATAATATCTAAATATAAATCTGTTACTTTCTTACTGGTTCGTCCCATGCCAAAATAATTAGCGATTAAGCTTGGTAATGGAATAATACTTTTATAAGAAATATGTTTTGTTTTATCTATTTTGCTTATTTCTATATCAGCTAACTTGTCTACTTGATGCATCACGCCCAAAGTAAGTGGCTTTCTGCATTTGGGACAAATATTTTTGTGCTTTTTACTCTCTCCTGGTAAACAAGAAAAGCCACAGGCCCGATGCCCATCTACATGATACATTCCCTCTTCAGGAAAAAACTCTATCGTGTATAAAAACTTCTCTTTATTTTTATTTGCTAGAATGTCTATAATTTCTTGATAGGTGTTTTCTTCTAAGTCCATGACATTGGCTTCTCGACCAATGTGTGGTCCCGAATGAGCATCAGAATTAGACACTAACGTGATATTATCCAGCTCCGATAAACGCCAATTCATAATTGGATCAGAAGAAAGCCCAGTTTCGACTGCTTTAATATGTGGCGTTAATTCTTCAAAACATTCTTGTAAGGAATCAAAACCCGATTTAGATCCAAAAACCGCAAACCAAGGAGTCCAAACATGAGCTGGAATCATCATGGCATTTTTATCTGCCTCCAACATGATTTCTAGCACTTGTTTTGCTGACATACCTAAAATTGGTCGGCCATCAGCAGCTAATTTCGCTCCACGGTCAGTTAATCCTTTATTAAATCTGGCAACAGCTTCTAAGCTTGGCATTAAAATGCATAAATGCAGACGCCTAGTTTTCTCTCCTTGCCGAAAAATACAAGCAACTTCAGTCGCTAAAATAAATCTAACTTTAGAATTACTTATTTTAAATTTATACAATCCAGATCCAATTCCATCTTCAACTAAATTATCTTTTAATTCTTTAAACCAAGTGGGGTGCGTAAAATCAGCGCAAGATATAATATCTACGCCTTTTATTTCTGACCACTTTATCATCTCGGTTAAATCAAAATTCTTTGAAGTAGCCCGAGAATATTTAGAATGGATGTGTAAGTCTATTATCTTTTTCATAATAATAGCTTAACAAAATTATAATTTTTAAGCAAAATAAAAAACGATGCTTAATTTATCAATATGAGAACAACAGGGTTCTGGCGATGACTTACTCTCACAGTCCTAAATGGACTACTACCATCAGCCTCAAAGAGCTTAACTGCTGAGTTCGAGATGGGATCAGGTGTGACCTCTTCAGTAGAACCACCAGAACTCTATTGTCCTCATGTAATTTGATAAACTAAACATCGTTTTAACTAAACATCAGTTGGTTAATTGGTGTAAAGAGCAAAACTGCTCCTAACAGCAAAACCAATCCTGAGAAAAGTAAAACAATTTTTAACATGTATTTGATGATGTTTAAGAACGCGCACAAAAAACTTACAATATTTTTAGTGGTTACTTTGATCTATTAGTACTCCTCTGCTAAATGCATTGCTGCAATTACACATAGAGCCTATCAACCTGGTAGTCTCCCAGGGATCTATAACGAATTCTTATCTTGTGGACGGCTTCGCGCTTATATGCTTTCAGCGCTTATCCAAACCGAACGTAGCTACCCAGCGATGCCTCGGGTGAGACAACTGGTACACTAGAGGTTCGTCCCTTTCGGTCCTCTCGTACTAGAAAGAGGCCCACTCAAAATTCAACGCCCATAGCAGATAGGAGACCGAACTGTCTCACGACGTTCTGAACCCAGCTCGCGTACCGCTTTAATAGGCGAACAGCCTAACCCTTGGGAGCTTCTTCACCCCCAGGATGCGATGAGCCGACATCGAGGTGCC
>CAZXZY010000046.1:0-4157 GCA_964645825.1 uncultured Gammaproteobacteria bacterium | reverse complement strand
GAAGTGTAGCTATAGGAATTGATTTAGCTATATCTCAAAAAACCACCGCTGATTACACAGCAATGGTTTCTGCTAAAGTTTATGGTTATGGTAAAGATGCAAAAATATATATCTTACCTAATCCTGTAAATAAGAGGATAACATTTCCGGAAATTATACAGGAAACCTTATTGCTTCATAATACATTTGGATCGGGGTCAACATTTTATGTTGAAAGCGTAGCCGCTCAGGAATACTTAGTACAGAATTTACAGTCTGAATATAGTTATATTAATGTAGTTGGTGTTCCTGTGGCTGGAGCAGATAAACGATCACGTTTAGCTGCAACCACTCATCAGATACAAGCTGGTAATGTGTTATTCCCTAAACAAGGTATAGATGTTCTGAGACATCAACTATTAGGTTTTGGTAGCGAAAAACATGATGATTTATCCGATGCTTTTTCTCTATTAATTAATGAGATTACTAAAGACCTAAATCGACCAATGCCAGAAGTATGGATATTTTAGTTATCTTGATTCTTTTGGAGGATACTTCTTATCCTGGTAATTGCAACTTGGATTATCACACCTTCCTCTGTAGTCTATCTTACCGGTATCGCAATTTGGACATTTATAATCTCCTTCATCCGATTTTGATTCTATAATTTTATTACTCATATACTATTTTATAAACTATTATAAGCTTCTACCTGATTTTCATATTCAAATTGTACCATCTGATAATCATCGCCCCATTCTTGTTTAGCATTTGTCATAATATCTGGATACTCAGTTTGAGCCATAATCCATTCATAAGCTTCTACCTGATTTTCATATTCAAATTGTACCATCTGATAATCATCGCCCCATTCTTGTTTAGCATTTGTCATAATATCTGGATACTCAGTTTGTGATACAACCCAATCATATGCTTCAACTTGATTATCATACTCGAATTTTACCATCTGATAATCATCGCCCCATTCTTTTTCAGCGTTTTTCTTTAAAATTATTAAGACATTTTCCCTATTTGTTTGTTGGGTTGGCTCGGTTGGTTGATCTATTTCTTCATTATTCAACTCTTCTTCAGGTGGGGCTGGTAGCTCTTCATTATCTTTTTTATCTTCTATTATTGGATCGGATTCTATTATAGGCTCAGTAATTTCATTTACTTCTTCAGCTGGTTCTTTTTGAATATTATTGGGCTCATTATTTTCTTTAAGAGCTATTTGATCATTTTGAACATCAACAGTAGAATCAACGGTAAATCCAAAAGCAATAAATAATATGAAGCTAGTAATAGCAAAAAGAATAGTTAATTTTTTCCTTGTCATGTCTTTTTTGAATAATTTATTAAAAAGACTAGGCTTTATCAGTCCAATAGGTATGCTAAGTAATGATAAAAATAATAAAAATGCAAATAATCCAGACATAATTTTAAGTTAATAATTATTTCAATTATACATATTATATATGTATACGTCTATATTATAACGTTTTTATGCTATTTTGCTAAGGAAAGTTGCCAACAAGTTGTCGACAGCTAAAAGCTTAGCAAAAGTTATAAAGTGTGTCATCAATTAATGTATGAATATGTCACAACAAACCAAATTTGCAGTAGCTCCAGACATTAAAATGAAGTATTGTCTGTATGCTAGAAAAAGTACCGAATCAGATGAACGTCAGGCACTTTCTATTGATTCTCAAGTCAAAGAAATGCTTCAAATTGCAGAGCGTGAGAACCTAGATATAGTAGATATTAGAAGGGAATCAAAGTCAGCTAAAGATTCTGATAAACGACCTGTATTCAAAGAACTCATACGTGACATATCAGAGGAAAGATTTAATGCTATTCTCACATGGGCCCCTGATCGACTAAGTAGAAATGCGGGAGATCTGGGGTCCCTTGTTGACCTAATGGACACAAAAAAACTTCTAAGTATTCGTACCTATGGACAAACTTTTAGTAATTCACCAAACGAAAAGTTTTTGCTTATGATTTTATGCTCTCAAGCTAAGCTCGAGAATGATAATAGAGGTATTAATGTAAAACGTGGTTTGCGTACTAGATGTGAAATGGGTCTGTGGCCAACATGCCCTCCTACTGGATACTTTAAAGAAAAACGAATAGACCATAAAGGAGAGTGCCTGACTGATCCCGATAGAGCTCCAATAATTAGACAGATGTTTGAGAAAGTTGCTTATGAGAAATGGTCTGGTAGAAAAGTATATCACTGGCTTAAATTTGATTTAAATTTCAAAACAGCTCTAGGAAAAAAACATCTGAGCCTTGGTAACATTCATCGTTTATTAGAGAACACTTTCTATTATGGGCCATTTGAATATCCTAGGGGAAGTGGTAATTGGTATCAAGGTAAACATGAGCCGATAATCACCAAAGAAGTATTTGATATAGTACAAGAGCAGATGAAAAATTCTAAACTTACTAGAAAAGAAAATATTGATTTTGCTTTTACTAAAATAATGAAATGTGGATTATGTGGTTCTGGAATATCAGCAACGGAAAAATTTAAGAAACTAAAAAATGGTGAGCACAATAGGCATGTATACTATGGATGCACAAAGGCAAAAGACAAACATTGTAAATGCGGGTATATAAATGAAGCTGATCTTATAAAACAACTTACTAAATTAGTTGATTTAATTAATTTAAATGAATTAGGTATAAAAAAACAACTAAACGCTGAGGTTGTTAGGTATAAAAAGTTTAGTGCTTCTTTATTGGGCAAAAGCACAGATATAGTTGTTTCGGATATTGATGTTAAAAAATACGTAAAATTTTTATTGAGAGAAGGTGTAATCAGTGAAAAACGAGAGTTACTGAGTTGTTTAAAAAGTAAAATAGTATTAAAAAATAAGCTAATATCTATCAAAAAATAATTTTATCTAGGGTTAGTATGATTATTGACTTTTGCTGTTAAAAGTGGGATGATAAAAGGGATTTTATTATGAATTAAA
Source organism: uncultured Gammaproteobacteria bacterium (assembly GCA_964645825.1). Taxonomy (GTDB): domain Bacteria; phylum Patescibacteriota; class Patescibacteriia; order UBA1558; family GWA2-36-10; genus JABIAL01. The sequence goes on along the minus strand of CAZXZY010000046.1, from coordinate 1,197 downwards.
CAATGAAAAAAGAATCCCAAATAACAATACCTAAACTTGAGCAGCACCTTGCAAAAGCAGCGTGGATATTAAAAGGACCGGTTGACGCGGCTGATTTTAAAATTTATATTTTTCCACTTCTATTTTTTAAAAGAATTTCAGATGTATATGATGAGGAATATAAAAAAATACTCAAAGAGTCTGATGGAGATAATAATTATGCAGAACTTGAAGAATTCCATCGTTTTATAATTCCCGAAGGATGTCACTGGGACGATGTTCGTTCAAAAACAACTAATGTTGGACAGGCACTTCAGCACTCTTTTAGGGAAATTGAAAAGACAAATCAGCAAAATTTATATGGTATATTCGGCGATGCACCTTGGACAAATAAAGAAAAACTATCAGATGCATTACTAATTGATCTTATTGAACATTTTTCTAAAATCAATCTCTCTAATTCATGCGTAGATCCAGATATTCTTGGTCAAGCATATGAATATTTAATAAAACAATTTGCTGATATTACAAATAAAAAGGCTGGTGAATTTTATACTCCTCGCTCAGTAGTGAGTCTTATGGGTAAAATTATAGATCCAAAAGAAGGAGAGTCGGTTTATGATCCGGCTTGCGGTACAGGTGGTATGCTTTTGGAATGTGTTAATAGTCTTAAAAAAAATAATAAAGACTCTAGAACACTTAAAATATATGGCCAAGAGAAAAATCTTACAACATCATCTATTGCCAGAATTAATATGTTTCTACATGGCCTAGATGATTTTAATATAGTACGTGGTGACACTCTTCGTAATCCAGCGTTTTATGATGGAGATAAATTAGCGACTTTTGATTGTGTTATTGCAAATCCTCCTTTTTCTTTAGAAAAATGGGGCGATGATTTATGGGTGAATGATCCATATGGAAGAAATTTTGCTGGTACACCGCCAATAGGTAATGGTGATTTTGCATGGGTTCAACACATGATTAAATCTATGAGTTATCCGAATGGAAGAATTGCAGTAGTACTTTCTCATGGAGTGTTATCAAGGAAGGGGCGTGAAGCAGCAATAAGAAAAAGTATAATTAAAATGGATATTCTGGAGGCTGTTATTGGACTTGGCCCAAATATTTTTTATGGTACTAATATTTCAACATGCATTCTTGTATTTAGGGTAAATAAATTAGCGGATAAAAAAAATAAGATACTTTTAATAGAGG
>CAZXZY010000045.1:0-4572 GCA_964645825.1 uncultured Gammaproteobacteria bacterium | reverse complement strand
TGATAAGCTGCATTCTCTGAAAAATCACCGTCAGCTGCTAATTTTTTGACTTCTCTTGCCAATTTAGGGCTGACAATTTCTTTCAGTTTTTTTAAACGAGTTTTAAATTCATCAAATTTAGCAGATGTTATTTTTGGATCTGATTTTTCGTTTATATATTTTCCACCTTTTCTTGTTGGTACACGCATATATTTTTTATTATAGAAATATCATATGTTAATTTGCCAAATTTAGCAAATATTAAAATACACATTCACTATTTTCTCAAAATATGGTAAATTTATAACATGATAATATATTTAGGAGCTGATCATAATGGATTTAAGCTTAAAGAAAATTTAAAAAAATATTTAACAGCCAAAGGATTTGAAATAAAAGATCTTGGTAATGATAAATTTGAGAAAACTGATAATTACCCAGATTTTGCTGAAGCTGTCTCTCTAGCGGTAGCCATAAACAAAGACTCACGTGGTATCTTGATTTGTGGTAGTGGCCAAGGAATGTGCATGGCCGCAAATCGCTTTGGAAAAATCCGAGCTGCCTTTGGGTATTCTATAAAAACTGTAAAAATGGCTCGTCATGATGAAGATTCAAACGTGCTATGCCTAGCATCTGGAGATCTGACTATCCATAAAGCTAAAAAAATAACTGCTGCGTGGCTAAACACTCCTTTTTCAAAAATAAAACGTCATGAAAATCGCATTCAACAACTAAAGAAATTATAATGCCCAAAAAAATACAAATTATTCCGGCTATTCTGGCTTTTGACTTGGAACAGTTCAAAAATCAGTACCAAAAAGTAGCTGAAGATTTTGATCTCCTCCAAATAGATATTATGGATGGTGAATTTGTGTCTAGCAAAAACAATTTGAGCCCTCGCAAAATTAAAAAAATTGTAAAAAAACATGATTTAGAAATTCACTTGATGGTTAAGGATATTAATAGTTATATCGGTCCGTGGGCACATTTTAAAAATACTCAAAAAGTTATCTGGCACTATGAAGCTAATCAAGATAAGCAAGATATTCAAGCTGCTTTAAAATGGCTGAAAAAAAATAAAATTAAAGCAGGACTGGCTATTAATCCAAGTACTAAAATTAAAGAAATCAAAGCTCTAATAAAAAAATTTGATACTATTTTAGTGCTGGGTGTTGAACCAGGTCAACAAGGCAAAAAATTTGATAAAAAAGCTCTGAGTAAAATAAAAAAACTTCGTAAATTATCCTCTACCTTAAATATCGAAATAGATGGTGGCGTTAATATCAAAAATTATCCTAAACTTATCAAAGCTGGAGCCAATCTGATCGTCATGGGCAGCTACTTACAACAAGCTGATGATGTAAAACAAGCCATAGCTAAATTAAAATAAAAAACAACCCAGCAGTTTGTCATTCTGAATTTATTTCAGAATCCCATGGGGATTAGTACTAGATAATATCTAGACCCTGAAACAAGTTCAGGGTGACAATGGTCTAAAGGGTTGTTTTTTTATTTTTACCAATCTTGTATTTGAAATTGTAAGTTATCCATCACTCGATTATACCAATATCTAACTGGTATGGTGATAACATCTCGCCATTTAAGGCCAAGCCCTAAAAATGTCGCCTCATCTTTGATGTAATATTCTGTGCCGTCTTTGATATAAAAAACCTGAGGATAATTTCCGTGTTTCAAAACCTGTCCAGTTGGGTGAATCTCAGATGAGCTAAAATTTTCTCCGACAGTATAATATTGAAAATCTGAATCTGGTAAATGAATCACTCTAGAAAAATCATAGCCCAGATCCCTAAATATATTGATATCAGTTATCCACCTGATAGTTTTGATTGGTTCCACAACATATACCTTATTTTGATCTTGGAATTTGATCAAATTACCTGGCCGAACCGTTAAACGCCCTTCATACGGATAATCATGCACCAAGCTCACTTGATCAATGACCTCGATTTCTGACATATGCCTAAACCAAGAAAAATAAGTCTGAATATTAGGAATATAATAGCGCTGATTATTGGTGGCTACATAGTATACTCGCGGATCGTTTATTGTTTTTACTAAGCTCCCTTGTAGATTAATAAAATCTACCAAATTAATGTCACCGCCCTCTTCTTCTGTCTGACATAAATATGAGCAACCATCACCATCCACCACATTACCATCATCACATTGTTCGCCTGTTTCTACAATGCTATTACCACAAACTACTGGTGGCGGTGTTTCCCCTCCTCCTCCACCATCACAACTAGGACAATCCCCGCCGCAGTCCACTCCTGTTTCATTTCCATTTTGAATATTATCTGAACAAGTAGCTAGTGGCTCCGGATCTTCTTCTGTCTGACATAAATATGAGCAACCATCACCATCCACCACATTACCATCATCACATTGTTCGCCTGTTTCTACAATGCTATTACCGCATATTGGTCCAAAAATAAATTCAAAACGACCAATATCAGGAGCATAGCCTTGATAATTTTCATTTAATCCACTAATAACCAAACCAGCATCGATGGCAGGACTATTGCTTTGTAGACGAAAATCTTCCGTACCAAAATTTACAAATTCTGGATCACCTATCAAAGAGCCTCCTTCTTGCTCAGATGCTTGCTTAAATTCTATTAAATCATCATAAACAACATTCAGATATTTAAAAGTAATGCCGTCAGCATTTGGAGCATAAAAAATATTATTACTATAAGTATTCAAGCTATGATCAACGCTAGGCTGTAGATTTTCCATTTCAATCTCCTGACCAGCTTTAGTGCTATAAAAAATATTATTAGCTATAATATTATCTGTCACGTTGGTTAATTCTTCATTGGGATAAGCCGCAAAGACTGAATAGCCTTTGGCAAAATCTCCAATAAAAATATTATTAGCTATAATATTCTCCCTAGCATAACCTAATGTTGCCCAAGAAGGACCATCATAATTTTCTAACAACAAGGCTGTGCTATTATAATCACCAAAATCATCGTGAATATTAACAAAGGTGTTGTTCCAGGCCTTGTTTCTATCACCAGCGTCAATATGGAAGGCTCGACTATTAGCAGAGCTAATATAATTATTATATGTATTCGAATCATCTGTATCAGAGATCCATATACCACAAACGAAAGAAAGTGCAGTGGGATCATTGAGCCACGAAGAATCTTCTATATAATTATCATAAACATTTACGTGATGATTACGATGAGTTAACCGGCCTTCTAATAAAATGCCATTACCGCCAGCGTGTAAAATTGTATTATCATGTACATCAGTATAAGAGGCAGTATGAACTGATACGGTAGAAGATAACTTATGTAAACCATTATAATCCAGATAATTATTGTCTATCTCGGCATCCTTAAGATATGTCACACCCGCACCAACGCCGCCATTATAAATTGATTGATTATTGCTTATCCGTATCTTGGCTGAGATATAATCACTGTCTCCCGTATCATAACCACGAGCATAAATACCTGAACCAATATTATATTCAACGCGAGAATTTAAAATATCCACATTATAAACATAATTATTGAGATAAATACCGGTGCTTCTATTATGATGCACGTAGAGATTATCAAATATAATATCTGTCGGACCACGATCTAAATAACCACTGCCTCCCTCATAATCACCATGCAAATAAACACCGTAATATCCATGACGAAGTTCTAAATCTTTAAAATCTAAATAATGAGCCTCTTCTTCTAACCTAAATATATATGAACGAGCACCGACTTCTATTAAGTATTCGTCTGGATGACCCTCGCCTAAAGTCATGAGATATAATTCTTTGGTCTCGTCATCTACATCATAATAGTACTCCCCCGGATGGTCTAAAAGTTTAATATTATCAATCAGGTGATAGGGACTATTAACTAAAGGCTGACGATATTGAAATCCATCATTATCACCTGGCAATAATAATTGATTATATTCAGAATCTGCATAAAAAGTAGCGGTATAAGTACCTCGATCATAAGATTCAATTTTAGCTTTCACGTGCCAATCTAGCTCAGTCATAATCTCCATCCAAGAATCAACTATCTGTTCATCTAATAATTGATTTAAAGCTGGGTCAATAAGATAATACCTGGTCAATTCTTGAGCTATCAAGGTGTCATCACTATCTTCCGGGAAGCGAGCTATATGCAAAGGTTGGTCATCTTCCCAAACACCAGGTCGATTAGCTTCTTCTGAAGTTAAACTAGTCTTATATATCTCATCACTGGCAAGTACCCAGGCATCTTTAACACTAGCGCCAGAAAAAATTACTCTTTCATCATTATAACCAGAAATAGTGTTGTCACGATTCTCAGTACCACTTGGCCAATGAAGATTGTAAATATATTCACGGTAAAGACCGGCCCGAACATAAATCAAATGACCGCCAGTGGCAATCGTACCAATATCCTGCCAATGTTTAATGCTTTGCAAAGCCTGACCAGCAGTTGACCACGCATTATAACCAGTTTTAATATTCGAAGAACAATCATGTGTACTGATAACATAATTATCACTTAAACAATTTTCAGTTAATTGTTGGTCAATAAAAAAGGTCAACGGAACTTGAGCAGC
>CAZXZY010000044.1:0-4735 GCA_964645825.1 uncultured Gammaproteobacteria bacterium | reverse complement strand
TGTTTGTCTTCCATCATTGTTTTATTGGTTAATGATTTTCTAATTCAGTTATTAAATTTAAATAACTTTTTTAAATATACAACTTTTCAAAAAAAATCGCAAGTTATTTTTTATCTTCTTCAGTAATTTCGGCCTCCTCTTTTTTCTCTTCAGTTTTTTCTTCAGTAGGTTTATCTTCTGTTTTTTCTTCTTCAACTTTTTCTTCAACAGAAGCTTCTTCTACTTTCTCTTCAGCTGGCTTTTCTTCTTCAACCGAAGCTACTTCTTTGGCTTCAACCTCTTTAGCTTTAGCTTCTTCAGCTTTAGCGCCTAATTTTGTTTGACGCTTTTTACTGATAGCAACTGCTTTGGCTTTTTTATCTTGTTTGATGACGCCTTGTTCAGTTAATAAATTGGCTACAGTTTCAGAAGGTTGTGCACCAACTTTTAACCAATGCTCAATACGGTCATTTTTCAAAACAACCTCTTTGGTATGAGGATTATATTGGCCTAGATTTTCTAAATGGTCACCATACATATCTTTGGTGTGTTCGGAAACAACCAAACGATAAACTGGCTTCTTTTTCTTACCAACTCTGGCTAATCTTATTTTTAACATTTCTTCTTTTTATGCTTAATAATCAAAGTTGAGCATTCCATGACAACGCTTATGCTACTATAATCAGTCTTTTTTGTCAATCCTAGCCTTGAAACAAATAAAAAACCGCTCCCCCACTCTTTTAAAAGTGAAGAAACGGCCAAATCTAGTGGACATCGGACGATGCTATAATATTTTTCTGAGGTGTACCTCTTTTATATCAAGCATCTCCCTGCAAATCGTTCCGGCAACCGTTGTGGTTAAAAATGAAACAGTGCCTGCTTCCTGATCTACCTTCACATTACTGGTCCAACTAAACTCTGCACCATCATGCATGACGATGCCCATAACCTCTGATTGATACTTGGCCAGCCAAACCAATTTGGCTCGTTGTCGAGCAATGGCGGCCTGCGCTAAATCAATTTCCCCTTGCACAACACCTTTGACTTCGCGTAAATGCATTTCTAGGCTGCCCCCTTCATCGTTTGCAACAAAAAACCTACATTCACCTTCATCAAAATCTGTAATCAACACATCGACCAATGTATCACCTTGGTAAGGAGTGATTGTAACTCTGCACTTCTGTTCGTACGCTGCTTTCAATATCAGCATGTGATTTTCTTTCAACACTATAGCCTCCCATTGTTTGTGACATTTTTCAAAAAAACGATAACAGATTAACCTAACAGAAAATTACACTTCTTGTCAATAAGAAAACCGCTCTCATTAAAAAGCGGTTATAGTGTCGATTGTAAGTCGTTTAAAATACCTCGTGCACATCAACGCTTTGCCGCTGAAAATATTCAGCGCTTATCACGTTATCTCACCTCTAATACCTTGGTGAAATACCTGGTGCACCTGGTGCTCCCTGTCTGCTAGAGCACAGAGAATTTTTTTCTCGGCACCCTCACCTTGTTCAATAAGGATGATGTCTGACAAAAATACCCGCGGACATATGGGCTCAGCTTGATCTCTGTGAAACGCGACAACTTTTTCTCTATTTCGAGCTTCTCCAACTTTAACTCCTAAAACAATGTGATCAATAAGAGCTCTGTGGCGTTTATTGTATCTAGTTGGACCAACAAGTACAGAAATAGGCTCCTGATCATGGCACGCGTCATCGATAGCCTCTTCAAGTAAGATTTGAGTGACTTTTCTAGCAAATAACACGATGTGCTCCTAACGACTTTGAATTTGAATGTTCTAACAAAAAATATAATAGTATTAAATTAATTCTATGTCAAACAAAAAACTCCGACATAGGCCGAAGCTTTTTAAAATATTATTTAAGCTGCCTATTCGGCTTCGCTCAAGGCCGCTTACGCAGCAATTTCATCAGCCTCGTCAAAATTCATGGAAAGTAAGTTTGAAATACCATCATCGCCCATGGTAATACCATAAATAATTTTAGCTTGATGCATAGTAGCTCTATTATGAGTAATAGCAATAAACTGCGTCTTATCTGAAAGCTCGCCTAAAATTTCAGCCAAACGGATCGAATTTGCTTCATCTAAAGCAGCGTCAACTTCATCCAAAACTACAAATGGCGATGGATTATTAGCAATAATAGCACAAATCAAGGCAATTGAAGTTAAGGCTTTTTCACCACCGGAAAGCATGTTGATGCCGGAAAGCTTTTTGCCAGGCGGCGTGGCCATGATTTCAATACCGTATTGTTTTTTGGTTTTTACTTCTTCCTCTTCTACGTCCTCACCTATTTCTTCATTATCGCCATTAACTTTTTTATTTAAAGGCACTTCTTTGATATCCAAAATTAATTGCGCTTTACCACCAACAAACAATTGCTTAAAATATTTACTAAATAAATTATTGATATTTTTAAAAGCTGAATCAAATTGCGTGGAAATAGAGTCATCCAAATCTTTGATGATTTTTTCTAAATGCGTAATAGCCTCGTGTAAATCTTCACTTTGCTTGTGTAAAAACTGATAACGCTCGTCAACCTCTTTATGCTCTTGAACAATCGCCTCATCAATCGAACCAATCGAGCCAAGCTGATTTCTCAAGCTGTGGATTTTTGATCGGGCACTTTCTACATCAACGCTATCCACTTCTATTAATTTAAAACTAGGAAAATCCTCTTTAATCTCGGTCTCTAAATCTTCTTGCTTAGTTTCTAATCTAGCTAAACTTATTTTTACTTCATTCAAAGAATTACTCTTACTATTAAAATCGTGTTGCAGTTCTCTAAATTTCTTTTGATCTGACACTAAAGAAGACTTTGCTTCTTCTTCTTGAATATTAAATTCTTGAATATTTTTTTCAATGCTAGCTACCTGCTCTTGAGCAGTTTTAATGTTTTTTTCTACTTGTTCAAGCTGTTTGGTAAACTCAGCGCTATCTACACTTTGACCAGAAGCTGCTTTCAATTCAGTTTCTAATTTGTTTAATTCGTGTTGGTCATGCTCTAGCTGTTGTTCTACTTGCTCTAATTTATGCTGTAAAACAGCTACTTTAGTTTGGGCATCATTTATTTCGGAAACTAAATTATCTTTATTGGCTAATAATTTATTAAATTCAATCTGCCAATTTACTTTTTTAGTTTCTGGGTTTTCTTTAAGTTTTTGCCACAATTTTTTAACTGCTTGAGATAAATTCTTAAAACTTTGTTTTATTTTAGCTAGCCCTTCTAAATTTTCCAGAGTTTCTAAGCTAAGCTCTAGCTTATCTTGTTCAACAACAATTTTGGCTAACTCATCAGATAAATCAGCCGCTGAAAGCTCTTGATTATTCTGTAGATTATCTTCTAAATCTTTGAACTGCTTCAAGATTTCTTGTTGCTTTGTTTGTAAGTCAGCAACAACTGATCTTTTATTAGCCAATTCTTTTTCGTGCTCTATTTTGGATAATTTATTTTTACTAATGGCCTGATTAAGATCGCCCTGTCTATTGCGTAACCAAACTACGTCTGTTTTTCCACCAGACATTAATTTCAAATCTACCTTACCTTCCAAAATTGTTTTTTCTTTCAAAAATTTATTAAGATCATTTTGAGTATACTGCAATTTATTTTGTAAAGCCTGAAATTTTTCTTGTCGAGAATCAGCTTGTTCATGTTTATCTAGTTTGGTTTGTAAAGAAACTAATTGCTGATTTAAATCTGATACTTGTTTTTGAGCTACTTCAAAATCCTGACCAACCTTCTTTAAATCATTATTTAAATTATTAGTCAAAAAACTATAATATTTGGTTTGTAATTCTGCTAACTCTAGTTCTAATTGATCTCGCTTTTCTAATTTCTTAACTTGCCGAGTCAAACTTCTCAAGCGTGGCTCAAGTTCTAATAAAATTTGTTCTGTTTGAGACAAGTTATCTTTGGCGCGATCTAATTTGTTGATCGACTGCTCTTTTTTGATTTGAAATTGACGAACACCGGTTGCTTCATCAAAAAACTCTTTTCTTTCAGCAGAAGTAGAGATCAAAATGGAATCAATCATACCCTGACCAATAACACTGTATGTCTTTTGACCAAAATTTGCTTGCGCCAATAAAAGCTGCACATCTAATAAGCGAACTTTATTATTATTGATCAAATATTCACTATCGCCATTACGATCGATCTTACGTGAAACTACAACTTGCTCATAATCTATGTTGGCCAGATTATCTTTATTATTCAAATAAAGATCGACTTGAGCAAAGCTCAGACGACTTTTTTTATCTGAACCAGCAAAAATAACATCATCAGACTTTTTACCACGTAAAGTTTTGGCGCTTTGCTCTCCTAAAACCCAACGCACAGCATCAGCTACATTTGATTTACCAGAACCATTAGGGCCAACAATAGAGGTCAAATCACGATTAAATAAAAAAGTAGTGTGATGAGCAAAAGACTTAAAACCTTGAATTTCTAATTTTTCTAGATACATAAAATAAAAAAGCTCTTAAACCTAAAAACTATAGATAGTTTATCATATTTTTTGACAAAAAGAAAAAGTCCCGCCGAGGCAAGGACCTTTATGAAAAAAGAAGTGAAGGTGGTATAAACCCTCAACAAGGCACATTGAGCTCCGTAGCTCAATCAACAGCGTCCATGGCTTCGTAGCCTGTGGAATTGAAAATGTCAGACAATCAAACGGTTGTAAACAATCAAACGGTTGTAACTTCAGAGCGGGCTCACGCCACCTTGCACTTCAT
>CAZXZY010000043.1:0-4785 GCA_964645825.1 uncultured Gammaproteobacteria bacterium | reverse complement strand
ACAATGGATAAAAAAATATGGATTGGCTCTTTGTAAAGAATTATTAGGTACTATTTTAGGTGGTGTAAGCTTATTGTTGATTGCTCTGGCTGCCATTTCCTTAATAGTAGGTGGTGTAGGCATTATGAATATTATGTATGTATCTGTTGCTGAACGTACTTTTGAAATTGGATTACGAAAAGCTATCGGTGGTAAATACAAAGATATTATGCAACAATTTTTGACGGAAGCGGTAGTGATTACTTTTTTGGGAGGAGTAGTGGGAATTATTATTGGTATAATTTTAAATTATTTGATTTTTATAATCGCTCAACAACAAGGAATAACCTGGTCATTGTCTTTGCCGCTTTCTGCTTTAGTTACTTCTTTGAGTTTTGCTGTGATTATTGGTCTGGTTTTTGGAGTTTTTCCAGCAAAAAAAGCAGCTAAGTTAGAACCAATCGCTGCTTTGCGTAATGAATAAATTTTATGTCTGTATACGATCATGTAAATTATGAAGAATTAAATAGCTACGCTGATCAAGCTGGATTAGGAAATAAAATACCAGTAGATTTTTTGCAATTTAAAAAATATCTCAAAAAAGGTGATAAAATTTTAGAGATTGGTTGTGGAACTGGAAGAATAGGCAAGCACCTGCTAAAAGATTATAAATATATTGGCATAGAACAACATAAACCATATCTAGATTATTTCAAAGATTATTTAGTTAAAAAGAAAATAAAAAACATTGATGATGTTTTGATTTATTCATCTTTTGAAGATTATGAAGGTTCTAATTTTGATATTATTATTTTTCCTTGGTCTGTAATGGCAGATTTTGCTAAAAATAAACAGTTTAATATACTTAAAAAAGCAAAAAAGCTATTAAAACAGAATGGATTAATTCTAATTGATAATCCAGCAAAAGGCGCTGTTCGTAATGTAAAAAAGGGTTACAATCCTTGCTTATTTTATTTTGATGATTGGAAAGATAGATTGTCCAAGATATTTAGTAGCTCAAAACAAATATTATATAAAACTTCTACAGATAGAATGAGAGAATTAGTAGTCTTAAGAAATGAATAAATTATTTTTTAAAAAAAGAAAAGCCCTCGAATCTGAATGCAGACGAGGGTCTTGTGATGTATAGGAGTTTACCAATTAGGAATAAAAATTGTGAAAAAGCTTGTGACATAAGTAATAAAGAATAGTAAGCCGACTGATAGTCCAAAGGGGACAGCGCTCATCCATGTGGTGATGAACAATGTGTTGAGGCTTCCGAAAACTAGGGGTGTACCGGTGGGTACTTGTCCCATGCTCATTAGAATAGCGATAAACAGACTTGGCATTAGGCCAATTATCATGCCACCAATCACATTGCCGCGCAGAGTATCCGAGAATGTGTTTCCTACACTGCTTTGTCCCCAGCCTAGTATTGTGCCGAAGATTATGCTCATGATGAAGATGCCGGGTACGACGTATTTGAATTGCCAATTAAGTTCTATTAAGTCATGATACCAATCTAGAGATTGGGAGGCAATAAGGATAAGTACAGAAATACCGACGATGATAGACAGGGTCCATTTTGTAGCCATTATAGACTCCTAAGTAAATGAAATGTGAAAGATGTGAAGAACTATATAATATATATCATAGCATATTTATAGTATTTTGTCAAGGATTATATAAATAAAGTATGATAGATTAGCTAAAATTAGCTAATTTTTTTATTTCTATTAGCACTCCTTGACGCTGAGTGCTAAATGCTTTATAATTATCTATACATAAACTTTTGAACATGGAAAAAAGGTCCGAACAATTATTAAAAGCAATCGTTGAGCTCTACATTGCAGATGCTCGACCAATTGGCTCTGCAGCATTGGCAGAAACTTTTGAAGTGAGTCCGGCCACTATCCGTAATGCTATGATGGCCCTAGAAACTGAAGGCTATATTTATCAGCCTCATACTTCAGCTGGTCGTATTCCAACTATCCAAGGCTATAAATATTATTTAGATAATCTATTATCAGTTAGCGATTGTTCTGAAAAAGAAAAAACAGAATTACAAGCCGCTCATGAAACAGATGTCAGAGATTTAGCAAAACTATTAGTTGATAAAACAAACCTGGCTAGTATCGTTGCTTTTGCTCCATCTGATTTTTATTTCACTGGTTTATTCAAATTATTTTCTCAGCCAGAGTTTGAAGATTATAAAATGGTCTTGTCCATGAGTCAGGTAGTAGATAGTTTAGAAAAAGCTATTAATAGTATTTATCATAAAATTGATAAGCCACAAGTTTTGTTAGGTGACGACAATCCATTTTCTACTGACTGTTCAGTGATTATTGCGCCGATATCTAAAGACAACAAACAATTATTAGCAATTTTAGGTCCAGTTAGAATGGATTACAATAAAATTTTAGGTTTATTTGAAGCAATTGTAAAATAAATAAAATGTCAGAAAAAAAACAAGAAAACAAGAAGCCAAAAAAGCTTAGTCGAGAAGAATTAGAAATCCAAGCGGCCGAACATTTGGCTGGTTGGCAAAAAGCTTTAGCTGATTATCAAAATCTGCAAAAAGAAAGTGAACAAAAGATCAGTAATTTAAATAATCTATTAACTAATAATTTAGTTTTAGAATTATTGCCAATCTTTGATAATTATCAAACAGCTATTAATCATATTCCGGAAGCTGAGAAACAAAGCTCTTGGGCAATTGGTTTAGAACATATTTTGAAAATGTGGGAAACATTTTTAGCAGACCATAGTGTCACCCGCATCAAGACCTTAGGCGAGGAATTTAATCCTCATATTCATGAAGCTTTGGATCAAGTCAATGATGCAGATAAAAAAGATCAAGAAATAGTCGAAGAAAAACAAGCTGGTTTTATGCTCAATGATGATATTATTAGGCCAGCAAAAGTAATTATAAATAATTTAGAAAAATAAATATTATGTCATTAATGCCATGGAGTCCCTTTTTGGACACTTTTGAAAATTTGGAAAATACAGATTTTTTGCCGGCTATCGATGTTTATGAAGAGCATGATCAAGTCATAGTTGAGGCAAGTTTAGCTGGAATTAGCCCAAAAGACGTTAATATCTCAGTTAAAGATGAAATATTTAATCTAGAAGGCACGCGTCGCGAAACTTCAGAAATTGATGAAAAGAATTATTACCGCAAAGAAGTGCGTACTGGATCATTTCATCGCTCAGTTATTTTGCCAGCTTCGGTGCAAGCAGATAAAGCAGAGGCTAATTTTGAAAACGGATTACTGAGAGTAGTCTTGCCAAAAGAAACTCAGCCACAATCTAAAAACATTGAAATTAAAATTGAAAAATAATGATAAATTCAAATAGTCCATTAAATATAAAATTAATAAAAAAATGTCCGGTTTGTGCTAATGAGTATAATCAATCTCAAATCCAAGTGTTACACGAAAGTGATTATGGAATATTGACTTATGCCACATGCAAAAAGTGTAGTTCAAATTTGCTAACCAAGTTTTCTTCATTGCCACAAGGTATTGTCGGTAATGCAATTTTGACTGACTTGAAGCCGCAAGAAGTATTAGACTTTGCTATCGGTGATGATCTGGAAGCTGATCAAATACTAGACATGCAAAAAATGATAAAAGATAATAGTTTAATAAATAATTTTAAAGAAATAATTTAAAAAAACATATGGGAAAAATACTAGGAATTGATTTAGGAACAACAAACTCTGCCTTTGCAATTATTGAAGGTGGACAACCAAAAATTTTGGAAAACAAAGAAGGTGCTCGTACAACTCCTTCTATGGTTGCTATTTCCAAAAATAATGAACGTTTAGTGGGATTACCTGCCAAACGTCAAGCAGTAACCAATCCGGAAAATACAATTTTTTCAGTAAAGCGTTTGATTGGACGTAAGTTTAGTGATGAAGCAGTAGCTGAAGATATTAAGACTGTGCCTTACAAAATTATTCAGGACGGTGTAGGCGTAAAAGTTTCCATGAATGGTAACGACCATACTCCACAAGAAATTTCTGCTATGATTTTGCAAAAGATCAAAGCTGATGCTGAAGAGCGTTTAGGTGAACCAATCACTGAAGCTGTTATTACTGTACCGGCTTATTTTGATGATTCACAGAGGCAAGCTACTAAAGATGCTGGTAAAATTGCCGGCTTAGAAGTAAAAAGAATTATCAACGAACCAACAGCAGCAGCACTAGCTTATGGGTTTGATAAAAAGAAAGATCAACAAGTAGTTGTTTATGATTTGGGTGGTGGTACTTTTGACGTTTCTGTTTTGGATGTTTCAGCAGATACTGTAGAGGTAAAAGCTACAAACGGTGATACTCATTTGGGTGGTGATGATTTTGATCAAGTGCTTATCAATTGGATTTTAGACGAATACAAAAAACAAGAAGGTATTGATTTATCAAACGACAATTTAGCTTTACAAAGACTGAAAGAATCAGCTGAAAAAGCTAAGATTGAGCTTTCTTCATCTATGGAAACGGAAATTAATCAGCCATTTATCACTACTGATGAATCTGGTCCAAAGCATTTGGTGATGAAAATGACTCGTGCTCAACTGGAAGATTTGGTTGGAGATTTAGTAACTAAGACTTTAGAGCCATGTAAAAAGGCCTTAGCTGATGCTAAATTAGAAGTCAAAGACATCGAAGAAATCATTATGGTTGGTGGTATGACTCGTATGCCACTTGTCCAAAAGAAGGTAGAAGAATTTTTTGGTAAAAAACCAAATATTTCTGTAAATCCAGATGAAGTAGTAGCTTTAGGCGCTGCTGTTCAAGCTGGT
>CAZXZY010000042.1:0-4847 GCA_964645825.1 uncultured Gammaproteobacteria bacterium | reverse complement strand
ATTGAGCCCATAGACGCTGCGACAACTTTAGGATTAAATGGTTCAACGCAATTTTTACCCAAAAATATTGCTCGCCAGCCAAACCAATCAGCTGTTCTGATAATAGTTCCTAAATTTCCAGGATCCTGAATGCCGTCTAATAACAAAATGTGTTTTGTTTTAAAGCTAAAGTTTTTTTCTTTGGGAAGATTAAATAAAGCGATGATGCCGGCTGGAGTAACTTGACTAGAAACCCTGTCTAAAGCTTTTTCAGAAATAATTTCTACTTTATCAAAAGCCATTAGATCTTCATATTCTTTGAAAAACTTCTCTGTTGCATAAACAGAATCCAGCAATGGGCTATTATATTCTTCCAAAATTACTTTGGGATTTTCAACCAAAAACTTACCGTACTTATCACGATATTTTTTTCTTTTTAATTTATTTAAGAAGTCTATTTGTGCTTTATTCATCCCGTTAGAAGTTATTTACTTATGACTTATTATTTACCACTCACCCCGTTAATTTTCTAACGGGATTCATATACTTATTTATACCACTGACATTTTTGGTTTATACAACCGCAGATCAAACTGTAATCAGTTTCATCATAACACTCTTTCCAAACGCAAGTAGTACTTAATTTTTCTTCAAATCTACTACCGCAAATTTGTCCCGAACAACCGAAAGTCTGACAATCTGCATCTTGATGGCAAAATCCCTCCGTTGAACTACCACAAAATTGCTCTGTTTGATCATCAATCACTGGTGCTGGCGGTACGGGCGATACACTTGGTGTAGGACTGATATTATCAGCTGGCGCTGTATTTGTACAGCCTATTAAAAATAGACTGAAAATTAAAATACTTAAACTTTTCATTTCTTTTTACGACAACATAAGAATTGCAATGGCACTAATAAAACATTGTTAGCCACCGCATATAAGGCGGCCGGTAAGGCTACTACTGGCCCAAATAAAGTAAGGGCTACCACATTTGACAAAACATAATTTTTATAACTGGTAGAAACGCCATAAGTAATTCTTTCGGCTTTATTTTTGCCTAAGGCAAAGCCTAACAAAAAGTCTACTACTACAATCAGCATCACAATCAAACCAACATAAATAGCTCTGGAAACATTAGCTAAGATAATCTCCCTGATTGGAGAAATGATGCCAATAATAATCAAGAATAATAAAATAATATTAATCCAGCCACCGTGTTTTTTCATTGGCTTATATAGGCGACTACGACGAACAAGCATAGATAGAGCAATTGGAATAATGACTAGTCTAATAATCGTCCAAGAAATGCTCATTGGATCAATCTCAATACTTGTCTTAGCAAATAAAATAACTAAAAATGGAATCACTATTGGACTAAGCACATGCGATACAGCGGTGATCACCAAAGCTTTGGAAGGCAAGCCGCCATATAATTTAGATAAAAATATTACGCTAACGCCAGAATTAATAACTGAAGCAATAATTAAACCCAAAAATATTTCTTCTGTAACAAAAGGCTTGAATGCTAAAACAATTAATGGCCCAGCCAAATGAACAATACTCAAAGCAGCTAGAGTTTTTTTATAATTATGGAGTTGCTCCCAAACTTTGCGGTAGCTCATATCCAAAACACTGAAGAGCATCAAAAGCATCAATAAATAAACAACACTTGGCTGTATGAAAAAACCTAGTTTTGGAAAAATAAATCCTAAAACAATGGCCAATAAAACTAAAAGCCAAGTATTCTTTTTTATAAACTGTCCCATATTAAATATTTTTATACTAAAAACTAAGCTTATTATAACATTAAATATATATTTTAGATATAAATTAAATATTTAAAAATAAACCACCAGTGAGCAAAACTACCGAATAAAACAAATAGATGAAAAATTTCATGCATCCCCCACCATCGGCCACGTGGTAATTTTTTATCTAAACCATAAAATATCACACCTAAACTATACGACGCTCCACCCAAAAATAACCACACTAAACCCATCACTGGGATATGAGACAACATGGGATAAAAGATTAATATTATCCAGCCCATCAATAAATAAATGATTGGAGATAATGCCTTGGGGAAAGTTGTTAATTTTACTTTTAATAACACACCGACGATTGCTAGTCCCCAAATCACTCCAAAAGCTGACCAGCCCCAAGCACGTTGCGGCGTCACCAAACAAAGTGGTGTGTAAGTGCCAGCAATCAAAACATAAATCATAGCATGATCAACTTTCCGCCAAATTACTTTGCGCTGACTAGTAACAGCAATCCAATGATAAGCTCCACTAGACAAATAAAGCAAAATTAGACTAGCGCCGAAAATACTGACACCAACTACATGTTGAGCTCGGGCATAAATACTGGCAAAAACTATCAACAAAACTAAGCCAGCTATTGATAAGCCAGCGCCAATAAAATGACTCCAGCTACTAAATGGTTCATTTTGTTTTTTATCTTCCATGATTTAATTATAGCAGACAATAAAAAAACGGCCCATTCAAATAAGCCGTTTTTAAATTTAATTTATTTATTCATCTTAGCAATAATCCAGAAACCAACATATAATTGAATCAAGACGCCAATCGCCCAGACCACAATCATGGTCAAAGAAATAACGAAACTAGCATAGGTGATTAACATGCCTGGAATCAAAACAGCTAACCAATACTTCCAAACAAAGTTATTGACTTTGTTAAATGGTTTGTGCCCATCAACTTTTGAGCGAACCATGCTCCAAATCCAAGCTAAGCCAATACCTAATACAAAGAAATAAACAAAGTACCAGGTCATTAATGGATCTGAAAAAGCTCTAAATAAAGATGTATTTTCATATTCTGCCATCAATCCAGGAATCAACATATTAAAAAGTTGTCCTATCAACATGGCAACGACTAACATTACTAGACCAGCTAGAATGCCAGACGACATAATTTGTTTTGTTTTCATAATTATGAAGATTAATAATATGTGTAAATTATAGCACAAAATAAAACGACTCCGCTACTGCTTCGTCGATTTTTCTAAAAATTTATCTAATTTGAAATTAAAATGTCTTTTCGAAAAAGCTCTACCTGAGCCTGATTTTAAATACTGCTCAAAATTCTCAGCCATAACTTTGGTCGGAAACACAAAGTTATGACTTGAACATTTTGCTTTCAAAATATAAGTATAAAACATCTTGCTTTTCTTCTTCACTTTACTCAATTATGCCAATTACGCCGAAGCCTCGGCGAAGGCGAATGGCGGAAGGGACAGGATTCGAACCTGCGGAAGCTTTTACACTTCACACGCTTTCCAAGCGTGCGCTTTAGACCACTCAGCCACCCTTCCAAAATAAATTTACTGGTCTAGTATAATTTTTTCTTAGCAAAAAGTCAATAAAAAAACTCCCATCCGAAGACGGGAGTGTAACGAATCAATTCTGTGGAAAATATTCCTCAAGCAACCATTTGCGTGCGTGCTTTCGGCAAGGCATGATCATTGATCAAGGCTGGTTTGCAGGATTGCACCCGCTGAACAATACTGCGTTTTGAGCCGGAGATGACTAGTCTGTCGCGTCGCACAGAAACACCGCGCAATCCAGAAGCACGCTGCTTCAAAATTCTAGCGCCATCGCAAGCTCCGAAGTGAATCTGCACCGACACATTATCACCATCACAGACCACCTCACGATAGTAACGAACCGGTATCGCATTGGCAATTTCATTTCTAATGTTCTTGAAAGAGGAATGTTTCTTGGTCATTAGTGAACCTTTCTGCTTGTGAATTGATTACTATAAAGAGAGCTAACAATATTGATTAAACCACTATGCACTAAATCAGTCAATAGACATAAAAAGCCCCGCTAAGCGGGGCTCTAAAATATATACTAATATTAGCTAAAATACTACTTTTTCTTCTTTCTCTTCATTTGCTTCTCAGTCTCATTAATAGCAAGCATGGTTTTGATTACTGTGTCTGGATTCAAAGAAATAGTATCAATTCCCTCTCTTACTAAGAATTGAGCAAAATCTGGAAAATCAGATGGAGCTTGACCACAAATACCAATCTTCTTTTTATTCTTCTTAGCTTTAGCAATTACTTGGGCCACCATATCTTTAACTGCTTTATTTCTTTCATCATAAACATGAGAAACTAGCTCACTGTCACGATCAACGCCCAAAGTAAGTTGAGTCAAATCATTTGATCCGATAGAAAAGCCATCGAAAATTTCAGAGAACTCGTCAGCCAAAATGACATTGGATGGAATTTCACACATCACATAAACTTCCAAACCATTTTTACCTTTTTGTAAACCATTTTCTTTCATGATGGCTAAAACTTTTTTACCTTCTTCAACAGTACGACAGAAAGGCACCATGATTTTGACATTATTCAAGCCCATTTTTTCTCTGACTTTCACCAGGGCTTTACACTCTAATACAAAAGCTGGCTTATATTTAGGATCATAATAGCGAGAAGCTCCGCGCCAACCGATCATTGGATTTGATTCTACTGGCTCAAAATCTCGACCGCCAATTAGATTTGCGTATTCGTTTGATTTAAAATCTGAAAGTCTGACAATAACATCTTGCGGATAAAAACTAGCTGCAATGCGAGCAATGCCCTCGGCCAATTTATCTACAAAAAACTGCGGTTTATTTTTATACGCTGCTGTTAACTCTGCTATTTCTTTCTTAGCTTTTTGATCTTTAAGTTTATTAAAATTTAATAAAGCTAAAGGATGAATACGAATATAATTTGAAATTACAAACTCTTCTCGAGCTAACCCCACACCATCGTTAGGAATAAAACTCTGAGCCAGGGCCATTTCTGGATTACCAATATTCATCATGATCTTGGTCTTTGGCTTTTT
>CAZXZY010000041.1:0-5484 GCA_964645825.1 uncultured Gammaproteobacteria bacterium | reverse complement strand
CTTTAGCTAAAATTTCTATTTTGCCAGTTAATTGATCTTCGCGTTGTTGTTTTGCACCGCGTTCTTGAATCACACCTTTGATGGACACAACAAATTCTGGACGCACATCATCCAAAATATCTGCGCCTTTGCTCATTTCATCTGGCACACAAACAACTTGGATAATTCCAGTAGAATCTCTAAGCTCTATAAAGCCCATTTTACCCATCCGACGATAAACATGCACCCAGCCTTTTAAATCAACTTCGGCACCCGGCTGAAGATCAATTGTTTCTTTAATGTAATTTTTCATAATATTTTATTTACTGTGGAGCCGAGAACAGGAGTCGAACCTGCGGCCAATGGTTTACGATACCATTGCTCTACCAACTGAGCTATCTCGGCATCAACTTGCCAGAAGGCAAGTTATATTAAGGTTTAATTCTATAAATAGTACGTGGGAATGGAATTGTTTCTCGGACATGTTGAATGCCACAAACCCAAGTGACGATACGTTCCAAGCCAAAACCAAATCCTCCATGTGGTACTGAACCATATTTTCTCAAATCCAAATACCATTGAAAATCTTCAAGAGATAATTCATGTTCTTTAATACGAGTCAACAAAACATCGTGATCATCTTCTCTTTGTGAACCACCTATAATCTCTCCGTAGCCTTCAGGAGCTAATAAATCAGCGCATAAGGCCTTTGATTCATCTTCAGCATCTCTTTTCATATAAAAAGATTTGATAGCAGCTGGATAGTGAGTAACAAAAATTGGATTATCAAAAGCTTCAGTTAATTTTGTTTCATCATCAGCTCCAAAATCTGCACCATCTTTGATATCAGAACCAAGCTCTTGCAATTTCTCTATCGCTTCCGCATAGGTAATTTTATGAAAAGGCTTAGTGATATTTTCTAATGGCTTGATGTCTCTTTCTAAAATTTCTAGCTCGGCTTTATTTTTTTCTAAAACTGAAGTGACCATAAAACGAACTAAATCTTCTTGGACTTGTAAGTTTTCTGCTAAATCGATAAAGGCCATTTCCGCATCCATCATCCAAAACTCAGTTAAGTGACGACGAGTCTTTGACTTTTCTGCTCTGAAGACTGGGCCGAAATCAAAAACTTTTTTGTGGGCAAAAATTGCCGCTTCTAAATAAAGCTGTCCGCTTTGAGATAAATAAGCTTTGTTATCAAAATAATCTAACTCAAAAAGTTCAGTTGTGCCTTCACAAGCATTTGGTGTCAAAATTGGAGAATCGATTTTAATAAAATCATTGTCTCTAAAAAAATCGTAAGTTGCAGAAATTAAAGTATTGCGGATTTTTTGGATGGCCCATTGCTTTGAAGAACGCAACCACAAGTGTCTATTATCCAAAAGAAAATCTACACCGTGATCTTTTTTGGCGATCGGATACTCTTCTGCAATTTGATAAAACTCAAAGTCAGAGACTTGAATTTCATACTCCTCTTTTTTGGGATGTTTAGAAATTTTGCCAATAACCCGCACTGAGCTTTCTAAACTTACTTTTTGTACTTCTTGCCATTTAGCATCATCAAGCTCTGTAGAACTCAAAATAGCTTGAGCAAAACCCGCGCCATCTCTTAACTGCCAAAAGGCAATTTTTCCGGATGAACGAAAGTTGGATACCCAAGCTTTAATTTCTACTTCTTGATCAACAAATTTTGACAAATCTTTGATTGAAACTTGTTCCATAATTTTTATAGTAATTGTTTAAATAATACCTAAATTTAAAGAAAAAAACAAGGGAAAACACTGGCTCCGGGGGCTGGATTCGAACCAGCGATATCCACATTAACAGTGTGGCGTTGTACCACTCAACTACCCCGGAAAATAAACACCCCGCAAAGCGGGATTTCGCCCAATTACAGAAAAAAGAGCTCAAAAAAACCGGTCCTTTCAGACCGGTTTTACATATAATTTGAATGCAAAAAGCTACCGGTCCAAGAATCGGTTATTATCATTATTATTTGAGTTGTTGTATTTTTGGTAACTCATATCTATATTTAAGTATAAAAGTTAATTTTTGTCAAATGAAAAGCACCCCAAAGAGACTTAGGGGTGCTAAAAATTTAGGCTTCTTGCATGGCCTTAACAAGCTTATCAACATTCACCCCATACGCAACATCCATGTCCTTACGACAAGGAAAGCCATCGTTGTTACGACCATGATAGTGCATATGATCATTACAGACATCGAATTCTGCTACTGAACCATGACAATTAACCAGAATTCGAGCCATAACTAGCTTTTCACAATCAACGTGCATGCACAGGCCAAATCCCACCATAAGCGGCTGTTGAATGGTTGATACGTTGTGCCACATGCGACCAAACAAAATATCACATATCTGCTCCATAGTGATATCTTGCAGATCACCTCTGGTGATTTCTTTCAGATCAGCTTCTTGAAAACGCATGGCATCACCTGGTTTGTATGGATAATCAAGTAAACGTCCGTAATAATTTGGAAAAATAACACCAACGGGGCCATCTTCATTACCATCCTCAATGATCTCCACCACGCGACCTTGCTTACCAGTAAAACGCCATCCTTGATGAATGACAGTTACTATGGCGCCTACAGTTAACTTTGTCATGATTTGCCTCATGTTTTCGTTTTTAATGAACTCTTTCTTTTCAAGTTAGTTTTAACAATCGATAAATATTTTGTCAAATAAAAAAGCCCCGCTAAGCGGGGCTTTAAATTTAATTTATTCTACAATGTCCTCTACTGGGAAGACTTCTATTTCAATCTTTTCTTTCACAACAACAGGCTCTTTAACTATTTTTGTATCTTCTGGTTGTGATTCTGGAACTTTTTCTGTTTTTTCAACTTCTACACTATCAACTGTTTCTTCTTTTTTGATTTCTTGATCTTGAATATTAGAAAAGTCTGTTTCTTTTAGTGGTTTTTCTTTAACTGGTGCTACTGATCCACCGCCGCCAATATGTTTACTAGGGTAAATTTTCTTAACAATGATTGGTTCTGTTGGAGATTCTGTAATAGTAGCCTTATAGAGAGTCTGCTGTATACCGTCTTCGTCTTTCAAAAGCACGACTACCATATCACCAATAGCTAACTCATGATCTGCTAAAGCGGCTATCCCTTCTTCACCAACCCAAGGCACCCAATAACTACGGTAAGTATAAACTGTCGCCTCCACATCTTCGAGCACGTGTGCTGCATAAATGCCAGTTAAATCCAAAGTGGTACATTCTCCGCTATTGGCAGCCAAACAAGGCACAATTTGTTCTGGTTTAACAAATAATGTTGCGCCGGCATCAAATAAGTTGTTTATTTTAACATTAGGTAAGGCCAAGGCATTGTGCTCATCTATAGTAAATTCAGACAATAATATGTCATCCCTGATTTCTTCTACAATAGATACTTTATAGAATCCTAATGCTCTACCATTGCTAGCCACAACAACTACGCGAATAATATCATTTGGCAAAACTTCAAAATCTACAAGTTCGTCTATCTGCTCGTTGACCCAAATTAAGGACTCTCCAGCTCTTTCAATATAAACACCTTTGTACATTACTTCTTCCTCTGTCTGCACAATGATGCCCTCTGAATCTGCTAAACAATCAGCTGCAACGTGTGAAGGACCGCAAAGCTCAATCAAAGCGCCCTGATCATACCAGCCACTGATGTCTATATTTGATAAATCCAAGGCATTGATATCACCAACTGTAAAAGCTGCTAAACTTACATTGTCTGTATAATTACCTTCTACAACTTGAATTTTATAATTTTTGATAGTTGCGCCATCTTCAGCTACAACTTGTACAAAAATCATATCATCTTGCACGAGTTGATAATTTTCTAGTTGTTTTAATTCTTCGTCACCTTCAAAGAAAGCAAATTTTTCTTTTACAAAGACTGCTTTGCTAATCGGATTATCATGATAAATAGAAATTGTAATATTACTAACACTTTCATCTTCAGTATCTAGATAAATTCCTTCTAAGCTGGTGATGCAGTCAAAATAAGGATGTAACTCACCATTTATATTTTCTGGGCAAATATTAGCTATAGCTCCTAGTTGAGTCATATCTTTGACCTCAATATTTGGCCAGTCTAGAACTGGAGTGGTGCCAATATTAAATAAACTTAAGTTTGCATTACCAGATAAAGCTTCAGCAATAGTTAGTTTAAAAAACTTATCAGTTGCTTTATCTTCAGCCATTACTTCAACAGTAATAATATCACCAACCATTACCCCGAAATCTACTAAATCTGTAACTTCTGCATTTTCCCAAACTTTAATAGCGCTTGACCAGGTTGATTGACCAGAATTACGCTCAATAGTTACTCTTAAGTTATCTATTTTATCATCACTTGACTCAATAAATAAGCCTGCTAGAATTCCATTTTGTTTAGTAAAGCAGGGTTCTGGAGTTAACTCATGCTCTGAACAAAAATGATCATCAATGGTTAAAATCGCTCCGGTTTCTGTAAAATCTAAAACCTCTAAACCATCGAGGGGCAAAACATCAATAATATCTACATTGAATAAAGCTAAACTGGCATCATCAGATAAGACAACCTCTGGATCGCCGCCTCCGCTTCCACCACCGCCTCCGCTTCTTCTTGGTGTAGTAGTAGGTGTAGTAGTAGCAGGCTCATCTTCAATATCGTCTAACAAATCTTCTAAGTCTTCTAATAAAATCAGACATTGCTCCACTATCGCATCGTCAAGATCATCAGGAACAATTGCTAAACTAATATTAGCCTCAATACAATCTTCAACAGTCAAATCTCCTAGAGCTAATTCTTCTTCGTCTTCAACTACTGGAGGTGCGGGAACCACTGGAGCTGGAGGTGCGGACGGAACATCATTTGGTGGCGTATAACCAAACAAACCATAAGATTCTAAATCAATCTCACCGTCATCTGTGGTTTTTACGTTTGCAGGAGGAGCAGGATGCTTGGTCTCCTCTTTAACTTCAATTTGTTTGACCACCTTATCAAGTGGCTCAGCTATTGTATCCTCAGTTTGACCGAAACTGACTACACTTTGGATAGCCGCATAAGCGCCAAATACGAGCAAAAGAGTTACTATTGCGCGACGCTTGGTGAACTTTTGTTTAAAGCTGGAGTTTTGTCCAGCAAATTGTTCATTTGACATAATAATATCTAAATTTTAACTATGTAATTATACTATGTTTGCCCTAGTTTTGACAATAGCAAAACAAAAAACCCCGGGAAAACCCGGGGTCTTATAAAAAATGTTTATTCAATAATAGCTGCTTCCGTTTTTTTGACTTCAATCACTGGATCAATGCTAGTCACTTCTTTTACTTCTATAATTGGTTTTTCCTGAACTTTCTTGATCTTTTCTACTGGTATAATCTGAATTGGCTCAATATTAATTGGTTCTTTTTCTATCTTTGCTGGAGCAGATCCTCCACCGCCAACTAATCTTGGCTTAATTTTTACAAGCTTGAGCTCACTTGGTGTGATTACAAC
>CAZXZY010000040.1:0-5572 GCA_964645825.1 uncultured Gammaproteobacteria bacterium | reverse complement strand
TAAGTAAAAATTTGTTAACAAAATTTTACAAGGCTAAAAAATATCTTGAATCTTTAGAGCGTATTGATGAGTTAATTCAAGATCATGATAATTTTTTAAGTCAGTATTCAGATGATGTTAACATACATATTACAGATAAAGATTTTATAGACAGAATGCAGATTGCTTACGATGAAGTTAGTAAATATTTAGAATCAGGGAATTAAATTTTAAATAAATATGTCAGAAAACAAAAATTTATCAGTTATCGAAAGTTTATTGCTCGCTGCGGGTAAACCTTTGAGTTTCAAAGAAATTGCTAGCGTGGCAGATGTTGATGTGAACAAAGTTTCAGATTTAGCAGAAAGTTTGCAAGAAAAATACAATAAAGACGACAGCGGCATTCATGTCACAGTCAATAACAATAAAATTCAGTTTGTCACAAACACAGCTAACACTGATGCTCTGCAATCCTATCTTAAAGACGAGACAACTGGTGAATTAAGTAAACCTTCTTTAGAGACGCTAACCATTGTTGCTTACCGACAGCCAATTGCTAAAGAAGAGCTAGAGCAAATCAGGGGTGTAAATTGTAGTGTCATCTTACGTAATTTATTAATCCGTGGTTTAGTAGAAGCTAGAGAAAGTAAGGGCGACTTAGTACCAATGTATTCAGTAACTATCGATTTTCTTAGACACTTAGGCATTGATTCGGTAGAACAATTACCAGATTTTGCTAAATTAAATAGCAATGAAAATTTACAAGCTTTGATAGAGGGAACTAAATCAGAAGATAAAGCAGAAGAATAATGCCAGAACGCTTAGCAAAATTTTTGGCCAATCATGGAATTGCTTCTCGTCGTAAAGCTGAGGAGTTAATTTTGGCAGGCTTTGTAAAAGTAAATGATAAAATAATTACTGAACTTACTACTAAAGTCAGTGCAGAAGACGAAATAAAATTTGATAACAAAATAGTTGGCGATGTTGATAAAGTTTATTATTTATTAAATAAACCAGTTGATTATATTTGTTCAGTCAGTGATCCATATAATGATAAAAATGTTTTAGCTTTGGTTCCTAAAGATCCGGCAGTTTATCCAGTTGGTCGATTAGATAAAAATAGTCAGGGATTATTGTTATTAACTAACGACGGAGATTTAACTTACAAACTAACTCATCCCAAGTTTAAAGTTAGTAAAAAATATTTAGTACGCGTTGATAAAGTTTTAGATAATGATGTTATTAAAAAACTAAAAACAGGGATTAAATTAGAAGAAGGATTAGCAAAAGCTGATCAGGCAAAAATTAAAAATAAATTTGAACTAGAAATCACTTTACACCAAGGTTGGAAAAGACAGATTAGACGTATGCTAGAAGCTTTAGATTTCAAAGTTGTTGAATTAACTAGACTAAGTGAAGGAAAATTAGTTTTGAAAAATATTAAAATAGGCGAGTATAAAAAAATTAAAAAGTCAGATATTATCTAATGTGGGGATTAATTACTAAAGTTTTAATAAGTCTTAATTTATTGACGGTACCAATGCAACAGGTGCCGAATTTTGTGTTGCACAGTGCTGATGATAAAAATTATATCGTCATAGAACAACAACAATTTTCAGGAAATCAAGTTTTACCACACAAAATAAACACAGATTCACTAGGCGTAAAGATTAGTGCACAAGCATCAGCTGTGATGGATAAAGATAGTGGAGCTATTTTGTGGCAACATAATGCTGAGGAAGTTCGTTCTTTAGCTAGTATTACCAAATTAATGACAGCTTTAGTTTTCTTAGAAAATAATTCTGGTTGGCATAATGTGATCACCATGGAACAGCGAGATGAAATAGCAGGAACTCCGCCACGAGTAAAAAGAGGAGAGCAAGTCAAAGTCAGGGATTTATTTTATACAGCTTTAATTGCTTCAGATAATACAGCAGCGAAAGCCTTGGTGCGTAGCACAGGTTTGAGTGAAGAAGAGTATGTTATTGCTATGAACAATAAGGCAGAAGAATTAAGTTTAGCTAATACTTTTTTTGCTGATGTAACAGGCTTGAGTGAAGGAAATAAATCAACAGCTTTAGATATTTTACACTTAGCTCAAGCTGCTTTGTCACAAGAAGACATACGCGCTGTTACCAGTAAAAGAGTTTATAATTTCACTTCAGTTAGTGGTCAGGCTCATCGTATTTATTCGACTAATAAGTTATTAGATAGCTATTTAAATATTGCCGCTGGAAAAACCGGCTTTATTACTGCAGCTGGTTATTGTTTAGTTTCAGAAATATCAGAAATCGATGGGCATAATATTATCGGTGTGGTCTTAGGATCTGAGACACACGACGATCGCTTTCAAGATTTAAAGATTTTATCAGCTTGGATTTTGGATAATTTTACCTGGTCTTAAAAGCTGTTTTGTTTTATAATATATTCATGGATTTTTTTACAAACATACCACCACAAATCGCTACATTGATCTTAGCGATGTTACCAGTGACTGAGTTGCGATTTTCCATTCCTTTTGCTTTGGAAGTTTTAAATTTATCACCTTGGGAAGCATTTTTTTGGTCTATCATTGGCGATATTATACCAGCTATTGGTATTGTTTATCTTTTGGGCCCACTATCTAGATGGCTACGTCGTCATTCAAAATGGGCTGATCGGATGTTAGATAAAGCTTTTGCCAAGACCCGTCGTAAATTTGATGGTAGTTATTCAAAGTTAGGTAAAGTAGCCTTAATATTCTTTGTGGCCATTCCTTTGCCGGGTACCGGTGCTTGGTCTGGCTCGATAGCTGCTTGGCTATTTGATATAGAAAAAAAAGAAAGTATTGTTTATATTTCTATTGGTGTAGTATTAGCTGGTATTTTAGTGACTTTACTTTCTTTAGGTTTTTTTCAATTATTTAATTTATAGGATTTATGTCAAAAAAATATATTATTGGTAATTGGAAAATGAAGTTAAACCCTGACGAATCTATTGCCTTGGCTAAAAATCTTAAAACTGAAATGAGTAAAGCCAAAATAGATACAGACAAAGAGGTGGGAGTGGCTCCTGATTTTTTGAGTTGGCAGGCAGTAGCAAAGATATTAAAAACTACAAAAATTAGCTTAGGCTGTCAAAATGCTTGGTATGAAGATATTGGCTCTTTTACTGGAGAGGTTTCTTTATCAATGCTCAAAGCAGCCGGATGTCAGTATGCTATTTTGGGACACTCAGAAAGAAGAAAATATTTAGCTGAAACAGATGAATTAGTAAACAAAAAAGCAGCAGCAGCGCTAGCCCTAGATATGATTCCAGTGATTTGTGTTGGTGAGACTTTTGAAGAACGAAAAGAGGGTCGCAAAGATATGGTTATTATGCGGCAAGTGCAAAAAGCATTAGCTGGGATAGACATAGAACCAAATCAAACTGTGATCGTAGCTTATGAACCAGTTTGGGCTATTGGCTCTGGACAAGCGATGGATCCAGCTGAAGCTGAACATACAGCGATGATTATCAAACAAAGCTTAACTGATGTTTTAGAGCATCAAGATGTGCCGTTAGTTAAAATTGTTTATGGCGGATCAGTTGATTCCAAAAATGTCGCTTCATTTACAAATATAAAAATTATAGATGGCGCTTTAGTTGGTGGCGCAAGTTTAAAACCAGAAGAATTTATAAATCTTATTAAAAAAGCTTAAATATGATAGTTCCAATAAGTAAAATTATTAACAAGGCCAAAAAGCAGGGTTACGCCGTTGGTGCTTTTAACACTTCTAATTTAGAAATTACCTTAGCTATTATACGCGCTGCAGTTGCGCAAAAATCTCCTGTGATTATTCAGACCTCTCAATCAGCTATAAAATATTCCAATAACGAAACTTTATTTGCTATCATGACAACTCTAGCTAATACTGTTGGAAAATCTGTGCCAATTGCTATTCATTTAGATCACGGTAAAGATTTTGGCATGATCAAAGATTGTATTAATGTTGGATATAATTCTGTGCACATTGATGCCAGTGAAGAAAAATTTGATAAAAATATAAAACTCACTAAACAAATTACAAAATTAGCTCATAAGAAAAAACTTTGGGTGCAAGCAGAGCTTGGAGCTATTTTAGGTAAAGAGGGGATGCTTAAATTAAAAACTGGTGAGATAAACATGGAAGAAATGATGACTGACCCTGCCGAGGCAGCTGAATTTGTAGCTCAGACTAAGGTGGATACGCTAGCTATTGCTGTGGGTACTATTCATGGACACTTCAAGGGCATAGAAAAGGTAGATCAGCCTCGCTTGCAAGAAATAGCTAAATTGGTTAAAGTACCTCTTGTTTTGCATGGCGGTAGCGGTTTATCAGCTCCAGTCTTTAAAAAAGCTATAAAAAATGGTGTTTCTGTGATAAATATAGACACTAATTTACGTATAGCTTTCAAAAATGCCTTGCAAAAGAGCGTTAATGCTAAAATGGATAAAATCGATCCACGTAAAATCTTAGCTCCATCAACTGATGCCATGCAGGCTGAAGTAGAGAAGATGATCAAGATTTTTGGCAGCAGCAACAAAGCTTAAATTAATTTATGCTTAACATTTTTTTCACAATTTTAATTTTGGTTTCACTAGGCTTTATTGTCTGGTTGATTTATCAGAAGTTACCAAATTTGATTAACATCAACGTTGCTAACTTGCCACAATTTCAAGTCAAACAAAAAAAAGAAGATATTTTAAAAACCAGATTCAAAAGAGATTTGGCTAAGATGTTTTCTAGTTGGAGACATATTTCACTGCCAGCTCGTGATGGAATTTTTGATTGGTTCAAAAATAATTATAGCAAGCTAAAAGAATTAGAAAAAGATTTACGTAGACGTAGTTTACAGCAGTTTAATTCTACTATTGATAAATCACAAACTATTGATGAGTTATTGGGTGATGCTAAAAGAGCGTCCAATAATGAAGAGCATGATAAAGCTGAGGAAATTTTGTTAGAAGCATTAAATATCGATCAATACAACATAGAGGTTTATAAATTATTATCTGAAGTCTATCGAGATAAAAAAGAATACGAGCAAGCTAAAGAAACTTTGCAATATTTATTACAACTAACTCACAATGAAGATGCTGGAGTTTATACTTCATTAGCTGAAATTTCTCATGTTCGTGGTAATTTAAAAGAAGCAGAGGAAGAATATCAACGCTCCATTTCTTTAGCTGAAGACAATCATTTGAACTTTTTATCCTTAGCTGAAGTTTATCTAGAATTAGATGATCAAGAAAAAGCATTAGATAATGCTCAAAGGGCATTATTATTATCTCCAAATAACCCCAAGGTTCTTGACTTTTTGATAAATATCAGTATAATTATTCAAGATAAAGAATTGGCTGAGAAGTATTTGGGTCGTTTACGCGAGGTAAATCCAGATAATCAGAAGATAGTTCATTTTACAGAAAATATAGATAAATTAAAATAACACAAAAGCATTAAGTTGACGATTTTTGGTCAACTTTTATTTTTCATATGGGTCTGGTATCCTTCGGCGTTGCTCAGGATTACCGGACAGTAATTTTTTACATGGGTCGGTACCGAAGCGGTCAAACGGGGCAGACTGTAAATCT
>CAZXZY010000039.1:0-5985 GCA_964645825.1 uncultured Gammaproteobacteria bacterium | reverse complement strand
AAGCCGATTATGGCTTAATAATCATGCTAGAATTGGCCAAAAATCATGGTCAGGGCTATTTGGCTATGTCTGATATCTCAACGGCTAAAAATCTTTCTAGTCATTATTTGACTCAAATCACCAAACCTTTACGCGAAGCTAAATTATTAGCCAGCAAAGAAGGTAAAACTGGTGGCTATACCTTGAGTCGTAAACCAGAAGAAATCACTATCCTGGAGATTTTAGAGGCGTTAGAAGGTAAGATAAAACTAAATCGTCATGATTGTTCTAGTATTTGTGCAGCCTTTGCTAATTGTGAAGCTAAAACTATTTGGCCAAGTATCATGATGGAGATAAAAAAATTATTAGCTAAAAAAACTTTAGCAGATTTATTAAATAAATAATAACATTGTCATTCTGAACTTGTTTCAGAATCTAGATCCTGAAATTAATTCAGGATGACTAATCAAATAATTTTATGAAAGCATTATTAGAAATAAAAGATCTACATATTATCGTTGATGAAAAAGAAATTATCAAAGGATTTGATTTGAAAATGAATCCCGGAGAAATGCATGTAGTAATAGGACCAAATGGAGCTGGTAAATCTACTTTAGCAAAAGCTTTGTTAGGCCACCCTAAGCTTACTACTACTAAAGGTAAGATAATTTTTACAGGTGAAGATATTAGTACTGCCAAACCAGAAGATAGGGCTAAGCTTGGTTTGTTTGTATCTTGGCAACACCCAAGAGAAATTGCCGGTATCGCTTTGGATCAATTTTTATTTTTAGCTTACAAAAATATCATGTCAGCTCGAGATAAAAAATGGACTGCGCCAAGTATTTTTGAATTTAAACAAAAATTAGAAAAAGTTGCAGCAAGTTTAGAAATTCCAAATGAATTTTTACAACGTAGTCTAAATGTTGGATTTTCTGGCGGTGAAAAGAAAAAGATTGAAATGTTACAGATGGTTATTTTAGAACCACGTCTAGT
Source organism: uncultured Gammaproteobacteria bacterium (assembly GCA_964645825.1). Classification (GTDB taxonomy): domain Bacteria; phylum Patescibacteriota; class Patescibacteriia; order UBA1558; family GWA2-36-10; genus JABIAL01. The sequence continues at coordinate 5,013 of CAZXZY010000039.1, read as the reverse complement.
TATCTTAGATGAAACAGATTCTGGTTTAGATATCGATGCTATGAAACTTTTGCATAAAATAATTAAAGAATATCAAAACAAAGATCATGCCATGTTATTAATTACTCATTATCCAAATATTTTGGATTATATTAAGCCGGATTGTGTGCATATTATGGTAGATGGAAAACTGATTAAATCAGGAGGACAAGAATTAATTAAAGAAGTGCAAGCGTCAGGATTTAAGCAATATGTCTAAAAATCAAAGTACAACTAAAAAACTTTGGGAAAAAGCTGATCCAGCGCCATATATGAAACAATCTCGTTGTGGTTTAGATAAAGAATTAGTACGAGAAATTTCTCAAAATAAAAATGAACCAGAATGGATGCTCCAACGTCGTTTGGATAGCTTAGAGTTGTTTAATAATTTACCGATTCCAAATTGGGGCCCAGACTTATCTAAATTAGACTTGTCTCATATCACTTATTTTGCTCAAGCCTCTGACCAACAAGCTGATAAATGGGAAGATGTGCCAAAAGATATCAAAAATACTTTTGATAAACTAGGCATTCCTAAAGCTGAGCAAGAAGTTTTGGCTGGAGTGGGCGCTCAATATGAGTCAACTGTTATTTATCATAATTTAAAAGAGCAATTCAAAAAACAAGGTGTAATTTTTGAAGACATGGACTTGGCTTTGCAGAAATATCCAGAATTGGTCAAAGAACATTTTATGAAAGCAGTGCCAGCTCATTTGCATAAGTTTACAGCTTTGCACGGAGCAGTTTGGTCTGGCGGAACATTTTTGTATATTCCCAAAGGCGTAAACATTGATTTGCCATTGCAAGCTTATTTTCGTATGAATGCCAAAGGCATGGGTCAATTTGAACATACTTTGATCATTGTCGAAGATCAGGCTCAAGCACATTATATTGAAGGCTGCAGCGCTCCTCGTTATGGCGTCGATTCACTGCATGCTGGTTGTGTAGAGATTTATGTAAAGCCAAATGCTCGTTTTCGTTATAGTAGTGTCGAAAGTTGGAGCAAAGATGCTTATAATCTAAACACCAAACGCGCCTTAGTTGAAGAAAACGCTCATATGGAATGGGTTGGTGGTAATTTTGGTAGCAATGTTACTATGCTTTATCCTTGTTCTATTTTGAAAGGCCGTGGCGCTTCAGCTGATCATTTAGGCTTGGCCTTTGCCAATGCCGGTCAGTTTCAAGATACGGGAGCTAAAGTTGTCCACTTAGCACCAGAAACTAGCTCCAAAGTTGTGATGAAAAGTATTTCTAAGGGCGGTGGCGTTTCTTTGTATCGTGGTTTGATAGATATTAGAAATAAAGCTGATAATGTTTCCACTTCAGTTAATTGCGATGCGCTATTACTTGATGATCAGTCTCGTTCTGACACTATTCCAGTGATGAAAATAAATAATGTAAGTGCTACTGTAGCCCATGAAGCAACGGCTGGTAAAATTTCTAGTGAAGATTTATTTTATTTACAAAGCAGAGGTTTGAGCGAAGAAGAAGCGATGAATATGATCGTTAATGGTTTTATTGAGCCTATTACTCGTGAGTTACCATTAGAGTATGCAGTAGAAATGAATAGAATGATTGAATTAGAGATGGAAGGGAGCGTTGGTTAATATGAAAGACAAAAAAACAATTTATATAAAACAAGCTGATAAGAAAAACAGAAAAATTAACATCACTGAAGATAGTGTTGTAATCGAAATAATTGATGATTTAAAAATAGATAATATAAAAACTAACATAATTTTTGCTGATAATATAAATGTTGATTATATTTATTTGTTTAATAATTCAGATAAAACTTTGATCAATGAAGATCGAAATATAAAATTAGGTATTAATACCAAAATAAAAAATCACTATTGTTATTTAAACGGAAATATAGTTTTGAATATCCAACATAATTTAGACAGCCAAGCCGAGCTAGACAGCCAGGGAGTATTTTTAGCAGATGGTGAAAACAGATTTAGTGTTCAAGAGAAAAACTATTTTTCTTATCCCAATGCTCAAGGAAATTTCCTAGTCCAAGGTGTAGCCAAAGATCAAGCCAAAGCAAGTTATTATAGTAGCTTGATTATTGAACAAGCAGCTAAAAAAACAGTAGCTAAGCTAGATATGTCGGCAATTTTATTGGATTCACAAGCCAAAATTAATTTAGTGCCAGCTTTGAAAGTAATTCAGAATGATGTTAAGGCTTCTCATTCAGCTAAAATTAGTCGTTTGGATAAAGAGCAATTATTTTATTTACAAAGTAGAGGAGTTTCTGCCAATGAAGCAGAGCAATTGTTATTAGAAAGTATGTTTGAGCAATTTTTAGCTCGTATTCCTGATAAAAAAACTCAAGAGCAAATTAAAAACTTATTAGCTAAAAAACTATCATGGAAAAAATAAGATCACAATTTCCAATTTTAAAGCAAAAAATCAATAATCAAGATTTAATTTATTTTGATAATGCAGCGACCACTCAAAAGCCAGCATTTGTTATTGATGCTATCAGTGAATTTTATAGTAAATATAACTCTAATGTTCATCGTGGTCTTAACCCTCTTTCAGACAAAGCAACTCAAATGTATGAAGATGCAAGAAAGTCTGTAGCTAAGTTTATCAATGCTAAATCTGCTCAGGAAATTGTTTTTACTCGTGGCACAACAGAAAGTATCAATTTAGTTGCCCATAGTTTTGGTAGAAAATTTTTAAAAGCCGGTGATACAATTGTAGTTTCAATTTGTGAACATCATTCAAATATTGTGCCGTGGTTACAACTCAAAGAAGAATTAAATATAAATTTAGAATTTATAAACTTAAATAAATCTGGCGAATTAGATTTATTAGAAGCAGAAAAATTACTTAATCCGCCAGCTGGCGGAAATAAAAATATAAAACTATTAGCTATCCAGAGTGCATCAAATACTCTGGGCTTAATGCATGATATAAATAAATTATTAAGTCTAGCCAAGAAAAATAAGATAATTACTTTAGTTGATGCGGCTCAAAGTATTAGTCATCAAAATACAGATGTACAGAAATTAGATTGTGATTTCTTAGTTTTTTCTGGGCACAAAATGTTTGGGCCAAGTGGAATCGGTGTTTTGTATGCTAAACAAGATTTATTAAATAAAATGCCAGCTTGGCAAGGTGGAGGAGATATGATTAGTGAAGTATTTTTGGATCATTTTACAGTCAATGATTTACCACATAAGTTTGAAGCCGGCACACCAAATATTGCTGGTGCTATTGGCTTAGCAGCTGCTATAAAGTTTATCGAAAATATTAGTTGGCCGGAAATACAAAAAATAGAAAGCGAATTGACTAAGTATTTATTAGCTAAATTATCTAGTTTAGATTTTGTAGAAATCTATGGCAATATAAAATCAGCTAATCATTTGCCAGTAATAGCTTTTAATATCAAAGGCATTCATGCTCATGATGTGGCAGATATTTTAGGAGAAAGCGGGATTATGATCAGAACTGGTCAACATTGCACTCAGCCATTACATGATAGTTTAGAAATTCCAGCTACCGCGCGAGTTAGTTTATCTCTCTATAATACTAAACAAGAAATAGATAAATTAGTTGAAGAATTAGAAAAAGTTTATAATAAATTTCAATAATATGGATATATACGCTCAAAATGTAATGGATCACTATAAGTGTCCACGCAACAGAGGACAACTGAATAAACCAACTATGTCTGGTCAACAAAGCAATCGCTCTTGTGGTGACACCATTACAGTAGATTTAGAAGTGAAAGATGACAAAGTCAAAGCTGTAAAATTTAGAGGACAGGGTTGTGCAATTTCTGTGGCCGCTATGTCTATGATCAGTGAAAAGATGATTGATAAAAGCATTGGTCAAGTTTTATCTTGGAAACACAAAGATGTTTTAGAATTATTAGGCGTAGAAGTAGGGCGTCGTCGTTTTAAATGTGTAGTTTTAGGAATTTTAACAGTGCAAAATATTATTTTACGTCAACAAAAAAAGCCAGAACGAGTCTGGGATGATTTTGTTTAAATAAAAAACCCGACACGCCGCGCAGCTGTTGCTGTGCATTGTGCCGGGGTTACGGGGGGAATGGGTTTAGATATGCGTTGATGGATCAATGAACTTGATCACTCTGATGCGTTGTCTGAAGCGTAGCGAATCGTTTTCGATGTACCGCGCTTCAATGATATAGTCGCCGCCGATCAGCCGTGCCTTCTTTGTGATCTTCCCTGGTAATTTCAGTTGCAATCCCAAGGTGTCCTTGTAGACCACGAGGTATTGTTCATGTCGATGTCTTTCTGGGTTGATAACGAAACATGAATCAACAAAACTGGTTTTTTCGAAAAAACCATCTTCTGACTCGTAGCCAATCTCCTCTTCAATGCCAGGGAATACCCACGAGGGTCCCAGATCACAGGTCAGACCAAAGTGTTGTGGTCTTTCAAGTATTCTTTTGAAAAAGGCATCACGGCCTTTTTCGGGGCTGTTCCAGCTGATTGTCCAAGTGCAAATCATGCCTATGGCAATTAGCCAAAGAAAAATGTGAGTTTTTTTCATTATACACACTCCCGTCGTTGTTTGCGTTGTGAAATGTTCTTAATCTCTAGTATTATATCATATTTTATATAAATTGTCAAGGGTATAGAAAAACCGTGGTTAATAGTTGACAATAAGCTTATTTTTTGTTAATCTATTGATACTTTTTTGAAAATATTATAAATAGAAAATTATGATAGCCGTTATTAAAACAGGTGGAAAACAATATCAGGTAAAGAAAGATGATGTTTTGAGTATCGAAAAATTACCTGCCAATAAAGCTGGAGACAAAGTTACCTTTGATCAAGTTTTATTGTTGATTGATGATAAAGAGAATGTCACTATGGGTGATCCACTAGTGAAGGGTGCTAAAGTAGAAGCTACATTAGTACGTGACTATAAAGATAAAAAAGTTACTGTAATAAAATACAAAGCTAAAACTCGTTATAAAAAAACAGTTGGTCATCGTCAACACCAAGCTGA
>CAZXZY010000038.1:0-6631 GCA_964645825.1 uncultured Gammaproteobacteria bacterium | reverse complement strand
ATTCCGGAGTAGCTCAGTGGTAGAGCAGTTGACTGTTAATCAATTGGTCGTGGGTTCGAATCCCCCCTCCGGAGCCAAAAAAAATAGTAGCCTCCTGGCTAGTATTTTTTCTTTATCTGCGACGTGCAGAAAATTATATCTTTTCCAAATTTTCTGTCGGAGCCAAATAAAAAAGCATCAGCATAAACTGATGTTTTTTTATTTTTATTGAATTTTTTGGTATACTAAAATTATTAATATCTATATTATGGATAAACTAAAAGAAATAGCAATAGGAGGAACCGCTGCTTTAATAATTATTGGCGGCATATTTTATAGTCAAATAGATAAAATTTTTCCAGATCAGCCAACTGGTCCTGGCTCTGGCGAAGAAATGGAATACGATCCAATGTATGATGGCCCAGGCAGTGGTGAATTTGCTAAACATGATAACCCTGGATCAGATGATTATTATGCTGGATTGGAAGATGATGGTCCAGGTAGTGGTGAGGAAAATAATGCCGTTGGCTCATGTAATGTTATAAATGATGGCAGTGTTTGTACAGATTTTATTGGTAATTTTTGGAACACTCCAGATATAACTACTCTAAATTGCCAAGGGGTGGGAATTTATTCTGATAATCCTTGTCCTCAACCAAGCTCAGGTGGATGTCAAAATAGTATTGGGACTGATTACGAAACCATAATTTGGTATTACCCCTATGGCGGTGACCCTGTAACCGGCGAACTAATAACCTATGCGGCCGGTACTTGTACAGCAGTAGGTGGAACTTATCTTTTCACAAATTAATTCTCTAACATTAAGCCATGTAAAATTTTATTTGATTTGTAATTTACCCTGATCATAAGTTAGCCAATGTAAATCTCTATCATCGGGCATTAGCCGAATAATATTAGCCGTATAATTTTGATAATTATAATTCCATAATTCAAAATATATATCATTGACTATAATAGAAGTCTGACCAGTGACAACAAAGCTGCCGTCTACACTCTCAGCAAACCAGCCCATCTCATCCTGACGCCATTTTAATAAGTGACTATTTTTATTCTGACTATTCAAAAAAGTATAAACTGGCAGATGAATAATTTGATTATTATAATCTGGATAAGTTAATTCTAAGGCTTGTTGTAAATTATTTCTAAAAACTTCTGCGCCAGATAAATTGTCTGGTAAGCCAACTGAAATCAATTTAGCATCATCCTCTATCTCTAATTCAGCAAAGCTAGAAACTATTCGCTCACTGATTTGACTGGCATTTTGCCAAATAATATTTTTATAAATAATAGTCGGCAAAATAATCAGTAATAATAAAATTAAAAAATATTTTTTAAATTTAATTTTATAAAAAACAGCTAACAACCAAATAATAAAAAATGCGCTGACTAAATATAAATACCTTTCGCCGCCAAAACTTGTGCGATGCAAACCTAAAGGCGCTAGAGGCAATAAGATCACTAAGCCAGTCAAAACTACGCTAAGTTGCCACCATTTCTGGCGATAAGCAATAATGCTCAAATAAATTAACAAACTAATTAAGCCAATAATAACTAAGGCCGCTAAATAGACATACCAAATTTTATAAAATAAAGTTCTAGTAAACGAAAAAGTTATTAACTCACTTAATAGACCAAATAAATGTCCAAGCCATTCTCCAATTGGCCAAGTGAACTCTGATTGACCATAATAACCAAATAATAAACTAGTTGCTTGATAACGCATCCATAAAAATACGCTCAACAAAACAAAGTAATCTATTATAAAATATTGTTTTCTATATTTTTTCTTAGCTAAGAAAAAATATATCTCCCAAAGTAAAATAACAAAAGGCAAGCTAATGGCTATTTCTTTTATAAATAAAGATATAATAAAAAGTAATAAAGACAAGCTAAGAAATTTCAGCTTCTTTTTTTGACGCCATACTAAATAAAATAAAAATGAGCTCAAATAAAAGGTTGCAACCCATAAATGTGGCCAGGCTGCTAGCCAATTGATTGTTTCTACTTGAGTGGGCCAGATTAAAAATAGTATTCCTGCTAGCAAACTTAAACTTCTATTTTTAATATTAACTAAAGCAAATAATTTGCTAGCCAATAAATAAACTAAAAATGCATTAACTGCGTGTATTATTATGCTGACTAGATGATATAAGCTTGAATTTAAATGAAATAGATTATAAAATACTTTAAAAATTACGAGCATCAAAGGATTATAAGAACCGCCTAAATTTCCTCCTTCGTAATTAGTAAAAAATATATCAAAATTCCAAGCTGTATTTTTGGCTAAATATAACCAATGCCAATCATCGGATAACAAAGCTGTATTTAGGGCACTACCAAAAAATAAAAAACTCAAAACTAAAAACAATAAGAAAATGTAAACTGACCTAAATTTTAGCTGAGGTAATTTCATGTAAGAATCAATGCTAAGATCGAAACAATAAATAATGCTTGAAAAACTAATCCGTATTTCATCGGATAAACAACATCTAATAAATCATGCATTTTATGATGAAAAATATAAAACCACTTTAATGATTTTATTTTAAATAATTCGATAGCTCCCCAAGAAAAATCTGGCAGCCAAGCAGCTAAGCTGGCCCAAATAAAAATCCAAACATTATCTGGCTGTACATAATATAAAAAAGAAAATAAAAAAATTGAAGCTATGAGCAGATCAATTATTGCGGCCTTTACAAATCTTACCATCTTTTGATGATGATTTTTTTTGGGATCAGAAAAAAAGTTACCTTCGCCATGAGGAATAGCGTCCAAAACAAAATGAGAAAGAAAGGCAAAAATGATTACTAAAATTGGATTGGAGACTTTACTGGCTATTAAAATTGCTGCTGAAGTATGAGTAGTTAAAAACATAAAAATTTATTTAGTATTAATATCATAGCATAAAAAAGACCCCGCTGTAAGCGGGGCTTTGATATTAATAATCCTGTAATTTTCTCATTTCTTCGTGTTTTTGCATTTTTTCCAAAGCCTTAGCTTCAATCTGACGAATACGCTCACGCGTTACACCAAATTCTTGACCAACTTCTTCTAAGGTATGCGCAACGCCATCGGCTAATCCAAAACGCATTTCCAAAATCTTTTGTTCACGCGGTGTTAAATCACTGATAATCTGTTTAACATGATCTGATAAAAGTTTTAAAGCAGCTACTCTGTCTGGAGTAATAGTCTTTTCATCTTCAATAAAATCTCCCAGAGTACTATCTTCATCATCATCACCAACTGAGGCTTCTAAAGAAACGGTTTCTTGAGAAATTTTTATAATCTGCCTAACTTTATCAATATCCTCTCCCATTTCAGCGGCAATTTCTTCTGGCAATGGATCACGGCCAAGGTCTTGTACCAAACGTCTTTCTACTTGATTGAAACGATTGATAGTTTCGACCATATGAACTGGAATACGAATAGTACGTGATTGATCAGCCAAGGCACGAGTGATGGCCTGACGAATCCACCAAGTAGCATAGGTAGAAAATTTATAACCCTTGCGGTAATCAAACTTCTCTACTGCTCTAAACAAGCCAATATTTCCTTCTTGAATTAAATCTAATAAAGATAATGAACGGCCGGTAAATTTCTTAGCAATAGAAACAACCAAGCGTAGATTTGCCTCAACTAATCTCTTCTTAGCCTCCAAGTCACTTTTTTCTTTACGCTTGGCATACATCACCTCTTCTTCACTAGTCAATAATGATACCTTGCCAATTTCTCGTAAATACATCTGAATACTATCAGCGGCAATATCAGTCAAATCTCCTCGTTTTTCATCGCCACCAATGCCTGAACGAGCTAGAATATCACTGGATTTTTCATGAGCATCTAAAATACCGCCTTCAGTAGAAATAATCTGAATAGCTACATCATCTAAATGATCGATAAACTCTTCAAACTTATTTACGTAGTCTTCTAGATCTTTAAATGTTCTCATGAGTTCATCCTCAGTGATAAAACCACGAGATCTTCCTTTACCTAAAAGTTTCTCCACTAAACCCAAGTCTAACTCAGCTTTAGGAGATTTGATGGCTGCACGATGACGTGTGCGGCCGGTAGTTCTCTTCGCTGGTTTTTTAGTAATTTTTTTGACAACTTTTTTTGCCCGCTTCGCCGAATCGAGGCGAGTTGTTTTTTTGGCTGGTTTTTTCACCGCCTTTTTTTTGCTAACCGCTGCTTTTTTTGTTGTTTTTTTTGCAGCTGGTTTACGCACCTTGGTAGGTTTGCTTACACGCCTTCTAGTAGAAGCCGTTTTTTTTGTACTCGCTGGTTTTTTAGCTACTTTTTTAGTAGCAGTCTTTTTAACTGGCATGTACTTATTATAATTTATGAATTCCTTTATTAAGTAAGTTTATTTGATGCATTATTTCATCTTGCTTGGATTCATCATTGGCCAACTCTGCTTGCTTGAGTTGTTGGATTAAATCCTGTCTTTGAACAGTTAAATGCTGTTTTTTAAAATTGGCTAATAAGGTTTGAAAATGATTTGCTAACTCTTGCTCTGTAAATTCTTCATAATCTTTTTCAGCCATTAAAGAGAGCTTGATCCACAATTCTTTTTCGTTATTTTCTAAATCTCCTTGATCTAGAAAATCTTTTAAAAACTGGTGCTTAGTATAATAAATAATCACCTTTTTGTAAAGGGATCGCAGGGGCTCTATAAAAGATTCGGGCTCTATATCAGCTACTACTTTTTCTAGATAATTATCTTTATAAAAAGCCAAACTTAAAACTTGCTCACCTAAAGATGAGGCATCTTTAGCAATCTTTGGCGTAGCTGATTGAGTTGGTTGCTCAATTTCTAAAAATGATTTTGCAGATTCAAAATCTTGTTGCAAAACTTCTAAGGGCAGATTTAATTTATCAGCCAAAATTTGTAAATAGTGAGTTTGCTCGATATTGCTTTTCAAAAATTTTATAATCGGTAATAATTTATTAACAGCTATTTTCTTGTGATCTGATCTATTAAGATCTACTCCAGCCAAAACTCGCTTAATATAATAATCCATTACTGGCAAAGTATTCTTAATTGCTTCTTGCCAAAGTTTTTTATCTTCACTGATCAAATCAGCTGGATCTTTTCCTTTTGGTAATAATAATATTTTTAAATTTAATTCATTTTTCCAGCCCAAAGTAATACCACGAAAAGCTGCATTTGAACCAGCCGCATCTCCATCAAAAGCTAAGATAACATTTTCAGTATATCGCTTAATCAAATGAACGTGATCTTCAGTCAAAGCTGTGCCAGAAACTGCCACTGTATTTTCGGTACCTGCTTGATGAGCAGCAATGACGTCCATGTTTCCCTCAACAGCAATCAAATATTTTTTGCGGCGTGTTTCTTCACGAGAAAAATGCCAGCCATACAAAATTTTACTTTTATCATAAACAGCGGTTTGCGGACTATTTATATATTTACCACCTTGTTCTGCTTCTTGATAAACAATGCCAGCCAAAGTACGTGACGTAAAAGCAACCGGACGACCTTGTTGATCAAAAATAGGAAACATTAAACGTTTACGAAAACGATCGATGTAGCCTGAACCTGATTTTTTCTTTAAACTTAATCCGGCTTGAAAAATTTCTTGCTCTGAAAGTCCTTTGTTCTTTAAATAAACAAAAAGTTCATCCCAGTCTTCACCGGATAAACCTAACTGCCATTTCTTAATACTTTCATCTGTAATCTGACGATTTTTGAGATAAGCTAAAGTTTTATTAGCAATTTCATTTTTGGTTTGCAATTTTTCTTGATAAAACTCAACTGCTAATTGATTGATTTCATATAGATTGCCATAATCTTTTTTCTCTTGGGATCTAAACTCTGGTAAATCAACGTGGGCTTTAGCGGCTAAGAGCTTCAAAGTTTCTGGGAAACTTAAGCCTTCGTATTCTTGTACAAAAGACAAAACATCTCCGCCTTTATTACAGCCAAAACAATGCCAAATCTGTTTAGACTTGGAAACCATAAAACTAGCTGTCTTTTCATTATGAAATGGACAGCGAGCCTTGAGATTATCGCCCAATGGATTGAGCGCAATATAGCCACCAATAATGTCGGCTATATCTAATTTAGCTTTGATTTCTGCTATTGGATCCATCAAGGCTATCTTAATTTAATTAGTAAATTTAGTCAAAATTATTCTTTATCTTTACTTGTCTCTGCCTGTCTAGCCGCACGATCTGCTTTCCATTCCTCTAACTCTTGCCTATAGCCTGGCATGCAAGCATCACAAGTACCGTGACTATTTGGTATCTCAACTTTTTTACCGGTTGGCTTTTTACAAAACTGACAAATTTCATCAAATTCTTCTGCCTCGCTGTTAGCTGATTGCGGTTGTTCTAAATTCATATATTTATGATTTAATTTTATGCATAATAATACCAGCAGCAACCGCAGCATTTAAAGATTCGGCTTTACCAAATTTCGGTATCTTAAAACTTTTGTCAGCTATGTCTTTGATTTCTAAAGAAACACCCTTTGATTCATTGCCGATTACCAGGGCAATGTTTTCTTTTTCTTTAGTGTCTATATTGCCACCATGCAAATCTGTAGTAGCAATAGTATATCTTTCTTTTTTCAAATCTTTAATCAAGGCTACTAAATCTGTATCTTGATAAA
>CAZXZY010000037.1:0-6657 GCA_964645825.1 uncultured Gammaproteobacteria bacterium | reverse complement strand
CACTTCATTAAAAGATCAAATGATGTATTAAATATAAACCCATAGTATAAATCTGTCAAATAAAAAACAGCGGCTCGTATGAGCCGCTGTTCAAATATATGTTTTAATCGCTCCATTGTTTGGCTTTCAAGGCATTACGTGCAGCATCGGTCTGCGCTTCCTGTTTACTATATCCTTCGCCTTCAGCGACTAAATCTTTGTCTAAATAAATACCAACTACAAATTGTTTATTGTGATCTGGTCCTGATGCAGAAATCACACGATAATTCGGAGTAATACCTAAAGTCTCTTGAGATTTTTCTTGAAAACTTGTCTTAGCATCAATATATGATTTTTCGGCGATGATCTTTTTTAAATTTACAATTAAATTATCTTGAATAAACTTGTCAGCTACTTGATAACCTTGATCTAAATAAATAGCACCAATCACTGCTTCAAAAGTATTAGCTAAAATGTAGCTACGAGCTTTTTTATTATTATCCTGTGCCTCTCCTCGGCTCATGTAAAGCCAATCATATAAACCTAGGGTTTCAGATGCCTGAGCTAAACGCTCACGATTTACCAAACTAGAACGCCAATTAGTCAACACACCTTCGGCTTCCGAAAAATTATGGAATAAATAATCAGTGACAGATAGTTCTAATACGGCATCACCTAAAAACTCTAGACGTTCATTATGATCTAAAACAAAATCTTTGTGCTCATTAATGTATGAACGATGCACTAGCGCTTGTTTCAAAACATCTTTATTATTAAAATTGACACCCAGTTTCTCTTCCAAATTTTTTAGATTTTTATTCATTATTATTTTAGTAAACCAAGTTTCTTTAAACCATTTTCAAAAATCTCTTTAGCATTTTCATAGCCCAGGGTATTATATACTTCCGTTTGAGTAAACCATTTTACATCTTGTAGCTCTTTGGTTTGTGGAACAATAAGTTCTGTGTCAGCGGTTTCAATCAAGAAATACTTAATCATTTTTCTGAATGGAGCTTGGCCTGGTTTATGAACCTTGACTTGAGTTTCACCAATATACTCTATTACTTTTAAATTTTTTAACCCTGTCTCTTCATTTAATTCACGCACTGCGGTATCTTCTAAGCTTTCCCCTTCATCTACATGCCCCTTTGGGAAGGTCCATTTGCCATAAGCGTCTAAGATCAAAACAAAATGATAACCTTCATCACTCTTGCGATAAATCAACCCACCTGAAGAAACTTCTTTGATGCCTTGGCTGGATAAATTTTGTTTTTCACCTTTCTTAGCCATCTCTTTATAGATGCTGCCCAAAACACCGTTTACAAATTTACCAGATGAGTCTCCGCCAAAAGCTTTGGCTAGTTCTATAGCTTCATTAATGGCAACTTTAGGAGGAATGTCCTCTGTAAATTTCAATTCATAAATACCAATACGTAAAACATTACGATCACAAATAGTAATCTGATCTAATGGCCACTCGGGAGCAAAGTCTCCAATCATTGCGTCTATTTCTTTTTGTTTACTGACAACTTCTTTACCAAGATTATCGCTAAATCCTTGGTCATCAAAATCAGGCGCAAACTCCTGACGAGTATGCTGTAAAATCTTAACGATATCTTCTTGTTGTCCACCAAAATCCCATTCAAACAAAGATTGTAAAACTAGGGTTCTTGCTAAGTGTCTATTGGCCATTTTTATTTTTTATTTACTTAGGTGATATTTATACTTTCTTTTCACCTTTAAAATATCCACATTTTTGACAAGCGCGATGTGGTAATAAACTTGCATTACAATTTGAACATTTTACTACGCTTGGTTTTTTCAAAGCAAAGTGTGATGCTCGCCTTTTTCCTGATGCTTTTGTTCTCTTTTGTGTAGGTACACCCATATTTTTTAGTTTAAAACAATAAAAGTGTCTTGATGTTACCGGAAAAACGGTTTACGGTCAAGAATGTATACAAATTATAACATAAAATGCCTGCAAAAGCGATAATAAGCCTAGGTTTTTGTTGTTTATTTTTATGGGGTTGACAAATCGAAAAATGTATGCTATGATGCTACATCAAGCTAGAAAACTTACAAAAACAAAGAGAAAAATAAAAATCCCTAGAATTTTACAAAATATCTCCAGTTAACTAGCATGTTTCTAGTTAACTGTGTCCACGACAAGCATGGGGATCATTTTCAGATTTGTTTTGGCTCCGGCTAAAAGTTTTCTATAAATGATTTTCTTGGACGCAGTTAATTGGAAATATTCTATCCCAAAACCGCGGCTCATACGAGCCGCGGTTTTTTATTTTATTCTGATTCTTCAGGTGTTGAACTGGCTTGTTCAGCTGCAAATTCTTCTTCGGTCACTCCTAGCAAACAAACTTCCTGCCATGGAATATAGTGACTATGAAAAGTCGTGCTCACTGGCTCATCATCTTCTGGATACCAAACAGTATAATCAAATTTGGCATCTGCTCCATTGTGTGCTCGCTCAGTACATTTAATCTCGCCTACGGGTAGATCCAAAGTTTTAATAACTTTTTTTTCTGGCGGTGGAACGATGTTATAAACTACTGGCTCGGTCATTGAAACCTGACGACCATCTTTGGTGCCCCAAAAATCAAAATATATTTTTCGGCCGTCAATTCTAGTCTGAATCAAAATATGTTTTCCAGTGTCATTTTTAAATTTCAAATCTGGCCAGGGATCATAGATGGTAGCATCGGTTCCAGCTGGCTCATAATAAGACACTCGATAAGAATGATTTCTTCTAGCTGTAATGTCCAAGCCACTAGCTAGTGCCCCTCTGAAAACTGTCGTGCCAATTTGGCAAAGACCACCACCATACTCTGGCTTAGTCTCATTTCCTTTGATCACCAACTCCTGCAAATAACCACTCTCTCCATCAATCTCTCCCAAAGTATCCATCAAAGAAAATTCTTCATCAGGTGCAATCAAAACTCCATTTAGAGTATCAGCTCCAACAGTGATGTTGTGAATACGATTATAAGGACTTCCAGAAAAATCTGATTCGCCAATACCAATTATCTCTACAATACCCAAGTCATTTACATCGTTGTTGGTCACGTGTGGCTCAACTGCAATGGTGGCTAGTTCTACTTCTAATTCACCGGATTGATTTATAATGTTTTCCAGTGTGCTTAAATTTTCTTCCCAGTCTAATTCTCGACCAATTTGACTACTGACAAACTCATCGACTTTACCATCTATAATTTCAAAACGAGCATCAAGCACTGGCACCTCAATTGCTTGGTCAATTTTCTGTTCTACGAAATAGGCCTCTACTTTCTCTATATCAAATCCTAAATAAACACTATCTAATTCTTTTTTTGGCATTAACCAGTCAGTCCACTGCACCGGTGTCACTTCCCACTCTTGTGCATCAAAAACAAAATGTAAATTGCCTCTATTTTTTATATTCAAAATTTCATCAGACATTTCTTCAATCATAGCAGCCGTAATGGTCGGCGGATCAGTGGTTATGTCTAAATCAATATCTTTATTTTGTAAAATACGAATAGCTTCTTCGGTGTTATCTAGAGCTTTTTGGTAATCAAAAATCTGTCCGGCGATCTCTGGTATAATTTCTAATTGACCATCTTTGACAATAAAACTGGCCTCCTGCTTAGCAGCTAGCACATCACTCAAGTTATCATTTAAAATTTCTAGGTGCTGCTCCCTGTCCCATTGATAGGTCATTACAAAATCTTTACCCCACCACAAAGCTTTTAATTTGCTAGGTAAATTGCTTAGTGTGTTATCGCTCTGCCAATCTAAAACTGCCTGCAAGCTTGTCTCTACATCCCAATTGACCAAAGCATAAGAAGTGTCGGTTGATTCAATTGACGCTAGGTATGGATAAACTATTACATTTTTTAATGAGTGCTGATAAACAAAACCGCGGTTGGCAATAAAATCAATTCTTTGCTGTAAAAGCTGACGAGCTTTTTCGTGATCTAGTTTACCTAACTCATTTTCACCAACAGTGACGTTGGGGAAAATTTTATCTTGATAAATATTATTAATCGTGGCGTTAGCAACTAAGGCTAAAAGAAAAATAATAACAAAAACAGCCGCGCAAATCACCGGCCATTTTATCCAAGGATTAGCTTTGAGTTGTAAAAACCATTGGCGCATTAATCTTTGCCTAGTAAATTATTTAACACTTCTTTTTTGTCATCATCAGCAGTTGGTGTTGGCTGGTAATCTAAACTCAAATACAATGGCTTGTTTTCTTCGGTAAATTCATCAGCCAAAAGGCCAGGTAAAATAATCTCCATACCATTTTCAGAAACCAAAATAACTTTGCCTTCACTTTTTTCTTTTAAAGATAAGCGTAAATTTTGAACTAACATTTTAGTTTTCGTCTTTAACTTTTATGTTAACATCTTTTTTACCAGCCTTTGGTAATTTGACTGTTAAGATTCCATTTTTAATAGTGGCATCAATTTTGTCAGGCACAATTTCTACTGGCAAAATAATAGAACGAGAAAAGCTTCCCCAATAACATTCCTGATAAAAATAATCGTCTTCCTCTACGGTCAAATCTTTTGAACGACGACCACGAATAGTAACCATGTCATTGTCCACTGAAATGTCTACATCCTCTGGCTCGACACCAGCAATTGTAGATTTGATAATGACATTGTTTTTATCTTGATAGACATCAACGGAAAGTTGCCCTTCCTCCTCTATCTCATCTTCCACTTCATCCCATAATTCATCTGTATCTGTTTCTTCTACGTCTTCATCAAGCTCTAATTCTTTTAAATCTTTTTCTTCTTCTTTTTTATTTTTCTTTTTACGCATTTTTTTAACTAAAAAACTTTTAAAAGCTACTTATATTATAAGTTTTTAATGACTAATTGTAAATAGAAGAAAATAAAGACCGGTTGCAACTATTGTTGCAACCGGAATGTGATGCTGAGAGTTGGCTTAACTTATAAAAAGAGTAAGGCCTCCGACCAGCTTTTCACGCCAATGATCAAGCGAGTGGTCACTGCCCCAACATAGGTCGCTACTCCCAACATCGCAAAGGCAAGGAAGTCGTGACCAGCGTGTCCGACGATGGGAGCACCAAAGAAAAGAGACAAAAACGCCATGAGTAAAGCGATGACGCAAAGCATAGAATCCTCCTGCGTTGTGTTTTGTCTTGAGATCCTCTCAAAACAGATTGTAGTGTTCTGTATTGATATATAATCATAGCATATTTATGTATATTTGTCAATGATAATAAGAATAAAATAGCCAATCTTAGCCAAAACCAATCATTCTTCCTTGACAAATACCACACATTCCATTAATATGCATGCACGTAAATGTACATTCGTATAAAAAACGGTCTTGGAGAGCTTGCCTTCATAGGGCCAGGAACGAAATCAAACACTCGCGCCATTAGCGAGCAAAGATTACGCATGTTGATATGGGTGAGATTAGACACCTTGCTGGCTTTCAACTAGCTCCTTGGTCTCTCCAAGACCGTATCAATATTCCTAAATGTTTCGCGTGCACGCGTACATCAAAGGAAAAGCCTCCGTACGTCCTCTCGTGTATCTGGAGGCTTTTTTTCTTGATTTTTTCTTGAAAATCAGTTATAAATACGAGTGTTAAATTTGTAATTTACAACCTGCCGGAGTGGTGGAATTGGTAGACACGCCTGGTTTAGGACCAGGTGCTTTCGAGCGTGGAGGTTCAAGTCCTCTCTCCGGTACCATTGGGGTGTATAGCTCAGTTGGTTAGAGCGCTACATTGACATTGTAGAGGTCCCCGGTTCAAATCCAGGTACACCCACCATCTTTATGAGCAACATAAAAACACCCCTGACAGGGTGATTTTTTAATTTTATTATAAACATTTTAATTTATGTAAAGATACCAGAAAATTTCCAAAATAAAAAAGCAGCTAACAAAATTAAAATCAATATCCAAGGAGCATGAATGGCCACAGAAACTGGTAACTCCACAAATAATCCGTGTAAAATATCTCTCATATATTTCTATTATATAAAATAACTGTCTATTTTTCAAGCTTTGTATTTTTTCTTCAGAAAATAAGCTGCTAATAATATCACTGAACCGACTAGTATCAAAATTAAAATATTTTTTACCTGACCTACGCGATCATTTTCTTCTCCTTGATAAATCTCATTACTAATTATTTGTTCTCTATCACTTTCTGAATGAATAGCTGCGGTTACTGCAGTAGAAACTGAAATATCGGCAAGACCAAAAGGCACTAATTTAAAGCCACTATCCGTTTCTGATAAAATGCCAGCCACTACAATTTCTACACCCTTTTTTATTCCCAAATCTTTAGTAGAAAATTTAGTGTAAACTCGTAATTGCCAATCTTCTTCAATATCTGAAGATAAATAAATACTTTTACCACTTTTTTTAGTAACCATTCCTTTAACATAAACAAAGTCTCCTAAAAAATCTTCGCTCAAATCATCGGTGGTAATTAATTCGGGCTTATTTAAATTCAAATTAAAATCTATCACGAAAATATTATTAACATCTTTAATTGTTATACGCGGCAAATCTTCTAGTTTAGTTATTTGTCCGGATACTTCTACTAAATCACCTTCTTTGATACTTGGAAAATCTTTTTTGTGAAAATAAATTTCAGCTACTTGATCAAAATAAATTTCTTCTTGATCCCAATCAG
>CAZXZY010000036.1:0-6723 GCA_964645825.1 uncultured Gammaproteobacteria bacterium | reverse complement strand
TAGTATTCCCTTGCGTCTACGGCCTTTAGACGGGGTGAAAATACCAAAAATATTGGAAGTGCGAGGTGAGATTGTGATGAACAAACAAATTTTTGCTAAATTAAATAAAGAGCAAGTCAAGAAAGGTTTGGCTGCTTTTGCTAATCCTCGTAATGTAGCCGCGGGTTCAATTAGGCAATTAGATTCTAAAATCACCGCCACTAGAAAATTAGACTGTTTTGCTTTTGAGATTTTGACAGATTTAGGACAAAAAGATCACGAGCAAAGTCATGAGATTTTAGCTAAACTTGGTTTCAAAACTAGTCCACATAATAAATTATGTAAAAATCTAGAGGAAGTTGATAAATATTTACAACATTGGGTTAAAAAAAGAAAAAAGTTATCATACGAAACAGATGGCGCTGTAGTTGTAGTAAATGATTTACAGCAAGAAAAAGCATTGGGTCACATTGGAAAATCAGAGCGCTGGATGATTGCCTATAAGTTTCCAGCTGAGCAAGTGACCACCAAAGTATTAGACATCGAAATACAAATTGGTCGAACTGGTGCCTTGACGCCGGTCGCTATTTTGGAGCCGGTCGCTGTAGCCGGTAGTACTGTTTCTCGCGCCACGCTACACAATCAAGATGAAATTGGGCGACTTGATGTCAGAATAGGCGATACAGTTATTATTCAAAAAGCTGGTGATATAATTCCAGACATTGTCCAAGTTTTAACTAAGTTAAGAAATGGCAAGGAAAAGAAATTTATTTTTCCCAAAAAATGTCCGGTTTGTCACAGTGAAGTAATTAGAAAGAATAAAGAAGTAGCTCATTATTGTATTAATAAAAAATGCTATGCTCAAAATGTAGAAAGAATCATTCACTTTGCTTCTAAAAAAGCTTTTTATATTGAAGGTTTAGGGGATAAAATAGTGGAGCAGCTAATAGCCGCTGAGCTTGTTAGTAATCCAGCTGATATTTTTAGATTGCAGATAGGTGATTTACAGCCATTAGAAAGATTTGCTGAAAAGAAAGCCAAGAATTTATTAGACTCAATTGCTCAATCTAAAGTCATTAATTTAGCTAAATTTATTTATGCTTTAGGCATTAGGCACGTCGGTGAAGAAACGGCTATTATTTTAGCTGATTATTTAGCTCATAAAAATAAAGATTTTTGGGTAGCCATTGAGCAATTAAGTAAAGTTAAATCAGAAGAGCTAGAAAATTTATCAGATATTGGACCGGAAGTAGCTCAATCTATCACATCCTGGTTGAGAGATAATGCTAACATAGAATTATTGAAAGATTTGCAAAAATTAGGTATTGTTTTAGAGTATCAGCAAGTGAAGGATGATAAATTAAAAGGGCAGACTTTCTTGTTTACTGGTATACTTAGTTTACCTAGAGATGAAGCACAAATGCTAGTGAGAAATTTGGGTGGGAAAATTGTTTCCAGTGTTAGTAAAAATCTTGACCATCTAGTTGTAGGAGATAGTGCTGGATCAAAATTAGCTAAGGCAAAAAAATTGAAAATTAATATTTTGACTGAAGCTAAGTTTTTAAAACTTTTAAATAAATTATGTTAAATAAAGAAGAAATATTAAAAATAGCTAATTTAGCCAAGCTAGATTTGACTCAAGTAGAAGCAGATAAATTTCAACACCAGTTGTCTGATATTTTGGCTTATGTAGATCAAGTGCAAAAAATAGACTTGAATGACGTCGAGCTCAGTATTTCTGGTGCGGAAGATATTGAGCATCATTTACGTGCAGATCAGGTTGGTGAAAGTGTGCCAGAGGCGATCAAGCAAGCATATCAGCTGAAAGATAATTATTTAGTTGCGCCGGGAGTTTTTAAGAAATAATATATGAGCATAAGTGACAGAGATTTAGAAAAATTAGATATCAGCAAAATTCAATCTGGCTTACAACAGGGAGATTTTTCTAGTGAAGAATTAATTAAGCTTTATTTAGCTGCTATCAAAAAGGACAAGACTAATGCTTTTATTTCTGTAAATGAAAATGCAATCGTTGAAGCAAAACAAGCTGATCAACAAAGAAAAACAGGTGATGATAGAAGTTTATTAGGCGTGCCAATTGCTATCAAAGATATTTTAGTTACCAAAGACGTCCCAACTACCGGAGCTTCAAAAATTTTAGCTGATTATACGCCGGATTTTTCGGCTACAGCTATCGCTCGGCTACAAGAAAAGGGGATGGTTATTTTAGGCAAAACAAATTGTGATGAATTTGCCATGGGTGGGTCTAACGAGTATTCAGCCTTTGGTCCAGTATTAAATCCACACGACTCGAGTCGTGTGTCGGGCGGTTCTTCTGGCGGCTCAGCTGCCGCTGTGGCAGGTTTTTTGGCTCCAGTCGCTTTAGGGACTGATACGGGTGGTTCTATTCGTCAGCCGGCTAGTTTTTGCGGTGTTGTTGGTATAAAACCAAGCTATGGTCGAGTATCTCGATATGGTTCCATGGCCATGACTTCTTCGTTGGATCAGATTGGTCCTATTACTAAGACTGTCAAAGATGCCGCCATTTTATTGAAAGCCATGGCCGGAGTTGATGAGCTAGATGCGACCACTGCTCAAAAGCCGGTGCCAAATTATTTGTTAGCCATAGAAAATGGTGATCCGAAAAAGTTAAAGATAGGCATCCCCAAAGAGTATTTTAGTGACAAATTAAATCCAGAAATAAAAGAAGCGATTACTAAGCAAATAAATTTATTAAAAACTAAAGGTTTTAAAATAAAAGAAGTGAGCCTGCCAAATATTGATTATAGTTTAGCGGCTTATTATTTATTGATGCCAGCTGAGGTTAGTTCAAATATGTCTCGTTTTGATGGACTGTTGTATGGCTTATCAGCTAAATCAAACATGACTCTAGACGAATGGTACAAAGAAGTAAGAACGTCCGGTTTTGGTGCCGAAGTTAAAAGGCGTATTATGTTAGGAACCTACATTTTGTCTGCTGGATATTATGACGCTTATTACAAACGAGCTCAGAAAGTTAGGACTTTAATAAAGCAAGATTTTAAGAAAGTATTTCAAGAAGTAGATGTTTTATTGACACCGGCCACTCCAAGCACTGCTTTTAAATTGGGCGATAAAGTCGATGATCCGTTAGAGATGTATTTAGCAGATATCTTCACAGTCGGGGCCAATGTAGCTGGAATTTGTGGCTTGGTTTTACCTATTGGACAAGACAAAAATAGCCTACCTATTGGCATGCAATTGTTAGCTAATTCTTTTGAGGAAGAAAAAATATTTACTTTAGGACATTTTATAGAAAATAATCAATAATTCATATGAGTACACAAAGCAAAATAAAAAATCGCATGGAACAAGCAGTAGTCAAAAGCTACTTCAAATCTTGGTATAAACGTTGGTGGGGTAAGGCGTTGGTGTTTGTAGGCATTATGATCTTACTAGCTTTAGTCTATTTTTCTTTATTCCTTGTCAATGATCTGCGGCATATTATGCAGGGTGACATTTTCAATAATGGTAACTGGGTTACATATGAAATATATCAATCCAATCAGCAAGATGTTAGTAGTGTATTGACTGAAGACGATCCGTATTTAGGCACTGATGAGCCAATTGTTTACATCGTAGCTTACGAATCTTTTGGTTGTCCATTTTGTAAAGATAATCAAGCAGACGTCAAAGCTTTATTAGATAGATTTGGTCCGGTTATTAGATTTGTATTCAAAGATTTTCCTACCGAAGGATTACATGCCGATGTTTTTGATGCTCATTTAGCTGCTGGTTGTGCTCAAGACCAAGATCAATTTTGGGAGTACCATGATATTTTATTTACTAATCAGGGAGATTTTTCTAAGGGGCAATTAAAAAATTATGCCGCAGCAATTGGTCTAAATCAATCCGAGTTTGATCAATGTCTAGATGATGAGGTACATAGTCAGGAAATAAGACAAGATTATGCTCAGGGAGTAAATTTGGGTGTAGTTGGTACACCAAGTTATGTCATCAATGGTCAATTAGTTCCCGGTGCAATTCCTATTGCTCTGTGGGAGGAGATTATTGGATTTATAATCAAACAATAAATACATGTTTTGGCAGACATATTTACCTCAGTCAATTTTGTTTAGTTGGTCCTTTATTTCTATCCATTGGTATGGATTGATTACAGTTTTGTCTATCTTGATTGCTGGCTGGTATGCTTTGCGCATAGCTAAAAATAAACCATCTATTGCACATGCAAAATTAGATAGTTTGTTTTTTTATTTATTAATATTTGGTTTTGTTGGTGCTCGGCTATATCATGTCATCTTTTTTAATTGGAATTATTTTTCACAAAATTTATTTGACATAGTCAAAATTTGGCAAGGAGGTTTGGCTATTCAGGGGGCTATTGTAGCTGGTATTTTGACTGTATTTTTTTGGAGTAAAAAAAACGGCTTTAAATTTTGGAAAATATCTGATTGGTTGGCACCAGCTTTGATTTTGGGTCAGGCGATAGGTCGTTGGGGAAACTATTTTAACCAAGAGCTATTTGGCCAACCAACATCTGCTGCTATAGGTATTCAAATTAGTGAGTCTAATAGAGTGTGGGGCTATGAAAACTTTTCTCATTTTCACCCAACGTTTTTTTATGAGTCTATATTAAGTTTAGTTTTATTTTATATTTTATATAATTTAACTAGAGCTAAACTTAAAGCAGGAGCAATTACTTTGCTTTATTTAGGCGGTTATTCTTTGATTCGCTTTGGCTTAGAGTTTGTCAGAATAGATCCAACGCCAATGTTTTTGGGTTTACGCTTACCACAAGTAATTAGTTTATTGGCAATACTGGCTATAATTGCATTATTTAAAGTGATTTATAAACCCTTGCCAAAGTATGATAAATAGTGTATGATGTGTCTGTTATTTAAATATTGGGGTCGTAGTTCAGTTGGTTAGAACGCCTGCCTGTCACGCAGGAGGTCGAGGGTTCGAGTCCCTTCGATCCCGCCACTCACCTTTGTAAAAAGGTGTTTTTTGTTGTCTAAAAAAGTCGTCAAGATCATGATTATGTGCTATATTAATAATGATTTATTATTATATAAAAAATATGAAATTTGTGAAATTTTTTACAATGTTTGTAGCTTTTTCTTTGCTTTTTGGTATTGTTGCAGCGAAAACAATCCAAGCGTCAGAGGATGGTGTGGCTGCTACAGTCACCACTACAAATACCACTCAATGTGCTAATCCAGTTATAAAATACAGCAAGCCGACGATGAGTCAGGCTAAAAGTATAGATAGTCGCATCGTTGACTATAAGATTTTGAAATGGAATGGTAGTTGGTCAGAAAAATATACACCGGGAGTGAATGATCTTAAGACGACAAATGATATGTCGTCATTATTAGGTGATTCTGCTATAGAGTCTAATAGTCGTGCTTGGTCTGACTTTTCAGATCATGTCCACCAGTATACATATTGTCCAAAGCCGGTAGTAATTGACGAGCCTACGGCAGTAGATCCAAGTCTTCTAGAAACAGATGAGAGTGTAGACATTGACGCTTGTTCCAAGCCTATTGTTAAACGTAGGAGGCCAACTAGAGATAAAGTGTGGCAAAAATTAGGAACAGATATTAGTAAGCATAAAGATATTGTGAAATATCGAATTCAATGGTCAAACGGCCGTTGGTCACAATGGTATAAGACAGGAGTAGATGATATGGATCAAAAAACTAATTGGTTACCACTGCCAAGTGATTATAGTAGAACTTCAGATAATCCAGATGGAACCAAACGTAGAATGTGGTCTTATTTTACAGACCATATTCATGAATATGCAATTTGTGATGCTGGAGATGCTCCAAATTTGAAGCCAGTAGAGGATGTAGACGATCCAATTGAAGAAAAACCAGTTATAAAACCAAAGCCAAGTACTAGGGCTACTGTGGGTAGATTATTACGAGACAAAAAAACAAAGGGCGTTTATCTAGTAAAAGATAACAAAAAATCAGTAATTGTAGACAAGAAGATTTTGGATATAAATTTCAAAGACATAGTTGTCGAAGATGACAAAGAAGATGAGTTAAAAACTTTAAAGCAAGATCTACCAGTTAAAGTAAATGAGGGAACATTATTAAAAATAGACGGAGACAATAGAGTATTTGTTGTAGATAAAGATAATAAACGTCATTGGATAAAGAATGAGCAAACTTTTAAGAAATTAGATTATCATTGGAATGATGTCAAAGTTGTATCCAAGCGTATTTTTAAATTACAAAAGCACGGAACAGAGCTGGATCTAGCTAAATAGAATATTTAAGTTTTATCAACAAAACATCTTTATGAACAAAGGTGTTTTGTGCTATAATAAGATCAATGGTTAAATATGAAAAAAATACAAAAAGGCGCCTTTTATATTTAGTGGCAGCTATTATTTGGGGGGCGATAATTTTTTATTTATCGTCAATTCCTAGTCTAGCTAGCGGGCTGCCCAGCTGGCAAGATTTTATCTTGCGTAAGCTAGCACACGTGGCAGTTTTTTTCATGTTTACATTTCTGATTGCTAAAAGTTTGGATAGCACTCAGAGACATTATTTGTTATTTGCGATTATAGCAGGTATTTTTTATGCTTTTATTGATGAACTACATCAATTATACACACCTGGACGAGTGGGTGCTGCGCAAGATATTCTGATAGATACTTTTGGTGTATTTTTAGCTATGTGGTTTTATGTTAAAAAACAAAAAAATTTATTTGATTGATTATAGATAGAA
>CAZXZY010000035.1:0-6804 GCA_964645825.1 uncultured Gammaproteobacteria bacterium | reverse complement strand
ACTGATGTTACTGGTGAAGTTATTTTACCAGAAGGTACAGAAATGGTTATGCCTGGTGATACTATCACTTTGAATATCAAATTGATTTCCCCAGTTGCCTTAGAAGAAACATCACGTTTCGCTATCCGTGAGGGTGGTCGTACAGTTGGTGCTGGTACAGTAACCAAGATTAGTAAATAAATTTTTATTCCCAGTCCCGTTAACGCGGGGCTGGGTTTAATAAATAATTTTAAGTAGTTTAAAAAATAACGTTCATTTTCATGCAAGCTAAAGAAGAAACTCAGTCAAGAATTAGAATCAAGATCAGAGCTTATGATCACAAGATCATTGATCAATCCACTAAGACAATCATTGAGACTGTCGAGCGTAGTGGTGCGAAAGTTATCGGACCTATTCCTCTTCCTACTGATAAGAAAAAATTTACAGTTTTGCGTTCAACATTTGTACACAAAAATTCTCGTGATCAATACGAGATGAGAGTGCACAAGCGTTTGTTGGATATTATTAACCCAACTCCGCAGACCATTGATACTTTGCAAAACTTAAATTTGCCAGCTGGCGTGGATATTGAAATTAAAATGTAAACCCGTATTTCGGGTTTAGTAACACAAATTTTTATCGAATTATACAACCCCTGTTGGGAAGTATATAAGGGGATGGAAATTTGTTTAAGGAAAATCACAAATCAATCGATTATTATTTAAAATCTAAAATTTATCATATTTTAGAGATCGTGATTTTGTCCTTAAATTTTTTGAGAATAGAATCACGATTTTTATATCGTTATTTATAGAATAATTATAAAGAAATGGCCAAGTTTATTTTAGGAAAAAAGATAGAGATGACTCAGAAGTTCTTGGAGAACGGTCACGTTGTTCCTGTAACTGCAGTCAAAGCTGGTCCTTGTACTATCACCCAAGTAAAGGGTGAAAAAGAAGGTTATACCGCGGTACAAGTCGGTTTTGGAAATAAGAGAGTCATCAATAAACCACTGGCAGGTCACTTAAAAGATCTGGGTAATTTTCGTTATGTACGAGAATTTCGTTTAGCTGATACTGCAAATTTTGAAAAAGGTAAGGTTTTTGATGTGACAAGTTTTGAAGCAGGTGATAATTTGAAAGTTACCGCTACTTCAAAAGGTAAAGGTTTTCAAGGTGTAGTAAAACGTCATGGTTTTCATGGCTCACCTGCATCTCATGGTCACAAAGATCAGTTACGCATGCCTGGTTCTATTGGTGCTACTGATGCCGCCCGTGTTTTCAAAGGCACTCGTATGGGTGGTCATATGGGAGTTGATACAGTAACAGTTACTAATTTAGAATTAGTAGAAGTTGATGTAGACAATGGTATTTTATATATCAAAGGTGCAGTTCCTGGACATCGTAATAGTTTAGTCGCTATCGTTGCTGATGGTGAAATGAAATTTGTTGATCCAAAGGCTAAGGAAGAAAAAACTGAAGACAAGAAAGAAGAAGCTAAAAAAGAAGAAAAACCAGCTGAGGAAGTAAAAGAGGAAAAGAAAGAAGAAGTTAAGACTGAAGAAAAAAAACCCGAAGCTGAAGAGGTTAAGGAAGAAAAAACTGAAGACAAGAAAGAAGAAGCTAAAAAAGAAGATAAGTAAAATATATGGCAGATATTAAAGTAAAATTATACGATTTTGCCGGCAAGGAATTAGGCGAAGAAAAGTTGAATGCAGATTTCTTTGGTACAGAAGTTAATCCTGATGTTATCCAAGAAGTATCTATTGCTCAGATGGCCAACTCTCGCCAAGTTTTAGCTCATACCAAAGGTAGAGCAGAAGTTCGTGGTGGTGGTAAAAAGCCATGGAAACAAAAAGGTACTGGCCGTGCTCGTCATGGTTCTACCCGTTCCCCAATTTGGGTTGGCGGTGGTATCACTTTTGGTCCGACCAAAGAACGTAACTTCAGCAAGCAAGTAAATAAAAAAGTCAAAAAAGCAGCCCTGAGCATGGTATTATCTGATAAGGTAGCCAACGGCGGTTTAGTTTTAGTAGATTCTTATAATTTACCAGAAGGCAAAACCAAAGAACTTCAATTAGCTTTGAATAAATTACCAAACAAAGGTAAATCTACTTTGGTTGTTACTAAGGACGCTGAAGAAAATATTGTTCGTGCCAGTAAGAATTTACCAAAAATAGACGCTATTAATTATGGTAGTTTAAATATTGTCGATTTGATGAAACACCAATATCTTTTGGTCAACAAAGAATTGCTAACTAAGATTGAAAAGCATTATTCATAAAGTTATATGGGAATTTTTAATAAAAAAACTAAAGACGAAAAAACTGATAGTAAACCAGTAGTCAAAGCTGAAGAAAAAAAAGTAGTAGCTAAAAAACCAGAAGAAAAGAAAGCTACTGTCAAGAAAGCAGTTAAGAAAACTACAGCACCTAAATCAGCTAAAGCTGGTTATGGAACCGCTTACCGTATTTTGATGCGTCCAGTAATTTCAGAAAAAGCTACTATGGCAAACCAAGAAAATAAGTATATTTTTGAAGTGGCCATTAAAGCTAATAAGATTGAGATTAAAAAGGCCATAGAAGAAATTTATGGTGTTACGCCTATAGCTGTTAATGTCATGAATCAACGCGGTAAATTTGTTCGTTTTGGTCGTAAAACAGGTCGTACTAAAGATACAAAAAAAGCTATCGTTACTTTGAAAAAAGGTGATAGTATCACTATTTACGAAGGAATCTAAATTATGCCAATTAAAGTATACAAACCAACTACCCCAGCCCGTAGACGTACAAGCGTCTTGGTTAACAAGTCTTTGACTAAAGCTCGTCCAAAGAAGTCTTTGACTGTGATTCGTAAGAACAGAGCTGGCCGTAATAATCAAGGACGCATTACAGTTCGTCATAAAGGCGGCGGTGTAAAACGTTTGATTCGTTTGGTTGATTTCAAAAGAGAAAAGTACGATATTCCAGCTCGTGTAGAGACCTTGGAATATGATCCAAACCGTAATGCTAACATTGCTTTAGTGGTTTATGCAGATGGTGAACGTCGTTATATTTTGGCGCCAGACAAATTAAAAGTTGGCGATAAAGTTATTTCTTCTACCAAAAAAATTCCTGTTAAACCAGGTAACCGTTCTATTTTGAAGAGCATTCCTACCGGTACAGTTGTTTATAACATCGAGATGCATGCTGGCCGCGGTGGTCAACTTGCTCGTTCAGCTGGTAATGGTGCTACTTTGATGGCCTTGGCTGATGAAAAAGCTCAATTAAAATTACCTAGTGGTGAGATTAGAATCGTATCTGAAAAATGTTCAGCTACAGTCGGTTCCGCTTCTAATCCAGAATTTAGAAATATTCGTTGGGGTAAAGCTGGTCGTATGCGCCACAAAGGAATTCGTCCTACCGTTCGCGGTAAGGTGATGAATCCAGTAGATCATCCCCATGGTGGTGGTGAAGGTTCAAATCCTATTGGTTTGAAATCACCAAAAACTTATAAAGGTAAAAAAGCTTACGGTATTAAAACTCGTAAGAAAAATAACCCATCCAATAAGTTTATTGTTAAACGTCGTAAGAGTAGACAAACAGCTAAATAAATTGATATGTCAAGAAGTTTAAAAAAAGGCCTATATACTGATCCAAAATTGATGAAAAAAGTCCTTAACGCCAAATCAGGCGAAGGAAAAATCATCAAGACTTGGTCACGTTCATCCACTATTAGTCCAGAAATGGTTGGTTTTACCTTTGGTGTTCACAATGGTCGAGAGCACATCAATGTTTATGTAGTAGAAAATATGGTTGGTCATAAGCTAGGTGAGTTTTCTCCGACTAAGAAATTTGTTGGTCATGGTGGTAAAATGGCTAAAGTACAAAAGAAATAAATAAAAGCTATGATGGAAGCAAGAGCAAAATTAAAACATGTGAGAGTTTCTGCAAAGAAAGCCCGTTTGGTAGCTGATGCTATTCGTGGTCTGTCTGTTAGTGAGGCATTATTGCACTTACCAGTAATGAATAAAAAAACTTCTCCTATTGTTGAAAAGTTATTAAAATCAGCCGCAGCTAATGCTGCTGATTTATATGACGTCAAAATAGAAGACTTGGTGATCAAGAGTATTATGGTCAATAAAAGTATGGATCTTAAGAGATGGCGTCCAGCCGCTTTTGGTCGTGCTCATCCCTTCCGTAAGCATTCTTCTCATATTGATATTGTAGTTCAAGTTAAAGATGGTGTAAAAGTTACCAAGAAAGACAAGACTCAAGAAGTAGAAACTGTAAAATTAGCTGATATTGAAAAATCCGCTAAAGATGATAAGGGTGACAAGAAAGAAGATAAAAAAGAGAAAAAGTCATTTGGCCGCAAAGTCAAAACTGAAGATAAAAAGGCAGCTACCGATAGTAATGCCCAGGCTGGCTTGAAGAATGTAAGAAAGACAACTAACAAGTAAGAATTATGGGACGTAAAATAAATCCAAAATTATTTCGACTTGGCTTGAGTGAAAACTGGAGATCTCGTTGGTATGGTGGACGTGACTACGCTGAGTTATTGCAGCAGGATGTTACTATTCGTAGATTTTTAGTAAAAAAATTAAAAGATAGTGGTATTGATAATGTTGAAATAGAAAGAAATCGTGGTGAAATTAGTATCAATATTACAGCTGCAAAGCCTGGCTTGATTATTGGTCGTGGTGGATCTGGTATCGAAGATTTGAAAAAAGAAATTTTATCAAAATTTTTGGATCGTAATACTAAGATGCAGTTAAATGTTATCGAGGTTCCCAATCCAAATTTATCAGCCGCTGTTGTTTTACAAGCTATTGCCGATGATCTTGAACGCAGAATTCCTTTTCGTCGTGTAATGAAGCAAAATATCGACAAAGTAATGAAGGCCAAAGCTAAAGGTGTAAAAATCATTTTAGCTGGTCGTTTAAACGGTGTTGATATTGCTCGTTCAGAGAAATTAGTCCAAGGAACAATCCCACTGAGTACTTTACGTGCTGATGTTGATTATAGTCGTGGTGTAGCAAACACTACTTATGGGGTAATCGGTATTAAAGTATGGATTTATAAAGGTGAAGTTTTTGCCAAAAAAGAAAAGAAAAAAACAATCAAAGATTCTGGCAAGACTGTAAAATTGTTTTCAAAAGAAAAACATAATATTCAACCAGTAGATAATAAGAAATAAAGATATGTTAGCACCCAAGAAAGTAAAACACAGAAAATGGCATCGTGGCGACAAGATCAAAGGTAAAGCCACCCGTATGACCAAATTAGCTTTTGGTGATTATGGATTAAAGAGTTTGAACGCGGGCTGGATTACAGCTCGTCAGATTGAATCTGCTCGTCGTGCTATCACAGGTCATGTTCAACGTGGCGCTGAGGTGTATATCCGTATTTTTCCAGACAAGCCTATTACTGCCAAAGGTAATGAAATGCCAATGGGTAAAGGTAAAGGTGCGGTTGATCATTATGTGGCCGTTGTAAAACCAGGCACAATCATGTTTGAGATGAGTGGGGTTGATGAAGCTACTTCAAAGAGAGCATTGACATTAGCTGCTCACAAACTATCAGTTAAGACAAAAATAGTAAGCAAAGAGTTAATATAAAGATATGAAAATCAAAGAATTAAGACAATTGGAAATTGCCGAGCTAAATAAAAAATTAGCTGAATTGAGAGATAAAACTCGTCAGTTAAGATTTAGTATTGCCAATAATCAATTAAGTCACGTCAGAGATTTTAGAAAAGCCAAACACGATATTGCTCGTATCTTGACTGTTTTAAATGAAAAGAGAGAAGTGGCAGAAGATAATAAAGAAAAAAAGGAACAATAATTAATACAGAACAATGACTAAAGAGCTAATAAAGCGTAAATTAGAAGGTGTAATCGTTAGTAACAAGATGGATAAAACTGTCGTGGTAGAGATTACTGCTCTAAAAATGCACGCTAAGTATAAAAAACAATATAAATCAAGTAAAAACTACAAAGCTCATGATGAAAAAAATGAGTATCAAGTAGGTGATATGGTTGTTATTCAAGAATGTCGTCCTTTGTCCAAAGACAAATGTTGGCGTGTTATTAAGAAAGTGAAATAAGGATATGATTCAACACAGATCAATGTTAAAAGTCGCTGATAATTCAGGTGCAAAGCTAGTGCAATGTATCAGAGTTTTGGGTGGCTACAGAAAACGTTATGCTCGTTTGGGTGATATTATTACCGTTACTGTAAAATCAGCTCAACCATATGCTCAAGTAAAAAAGAGTCAAGTTGTGCATGCTGTTATTGTTCGTCAAAGAAAAGAGATGCGTCGTAAAAACGGCATTTATGTTCGTTTTGATGATAACGCAGTAGTTATTGTAGATAGAAAAACTAAAGAGCCAAAGGCAACGCGTATTTTTGGACCAGTGGCTCGTGAATTAAGGGCAAAGGGATTTACTAAAATTGTTTCCTTAGCTCCAGAAGTATTATAGATTATAGTATGAACAAGAATATGAAAATAAAAGTTAATGACCAAGTAAAAGTAATGGCCGGTAAAGATAAAGGTAAGACCGGAAAAATTACTCAAATTTTGCCTGAATTAAACAAGGTCGTGATTGAAGGTGTCAATACAATGTATAAACACATCAAGTCACGTCAACGTGGTGAAAAAGGTCAAAGAGTTGAGTTTAATGGTCCTATCCATGTCAGCAATGTTATGTTGGTGTGTCCAAAGACTAGTAAACCTACTAGATTAGGAATTCGATTAGCAGATAATAAGAAAAAATCTCGAATTAGTAAAAAGTCTAATGAGGCTATTGATTAAGCAAAATTATGAAAGGATTAGCAGAAAAATA
>CAZXZY010000034.1:0-7428 GCA_964645825.1 uncultured Gammaproteobacteria bacterium | reverse complement strand
GTTCACTATCGATCATCAAAAGTATTTAGCCTTAGCGCATAGTGACGCTAGATTCCCACAAAGTTTCACCGGCTTCGTGGTACTCAAGAAAACTATCAGCAATTTATTGAAACTTTTCGTATACGGGACTTTCACCCTCTTTGGTCAGATTTTCCAAACTGTTCTACTAAATGACAATAAACGTGCTTGAGATCTACAAGCTCTCAAATGATAGCCTCTTACAACCCTCTAGACAGCATTAGACTTGCAGTCATTGCATTATCCTTCACTATCGACCGAAGTCTCAAGATCAGGATAGATTATCTTATCTAAAGTTTAGGCTCTTCCCGTTTCGCTCGCCGCTACTCAGGGAATCGAGATACTAATTAAAATTAATGACAACCGAAATTATCAATAAATTTAATTAGCATATTAATTCTTTCTATTCCTCCAGCTACTAAGATGTTTCAATTCGCTGGGTTGTCTCCTAAAAGCCTATGTATTCAGCTTTTGGTTTCCGCACTTCATACGGAAGGGTTTCCCCATTCGGAAATCTCCGGATCACAGGTTGCTTATCACCTTCCCGAAGCTTATCGCAGATTGCTACGTCCTTCTTCTTCTTTTGATGTCAAGGCATCCACCATATACCCTTATTAGTAACCACCAAAAATGCTATAAGCTTTTTGGTGTACTAAAATTGAGTAAGCAATTTTTTGTACGATTTATATATTTTATAATTACAAATTATATAAGATGCTCTTAAACATTCTCATCAAATGTTTAAAAATTATATTTACTTGTCAAAGTTCATACCGTCAAATAATTGACAGTGAGCAGCCCTTTATCAGTCGCGTAAGCCTACTCATAAAAAACTGCTCGCTGCTAATTATTTTATTTTCTAAATGATCGTTTTGGGGGGACAAAAAACTGCTGGTTAGGCAGTTTAAGACAAAAACCGAGTTTGACTTAAACCTATGTTTTTACGTTAGTTATTTGTCTACTCATTTTGCTAATATTAAGCTAAATTAACTGATTGATTATCGTTGGGTATTATAGAGCATTTTTTGATCTTTGTCAAACCCTTAAAAGACCATATTCTAATTTAGCTAAAATACACAAAAAGACCCATAAAATATAGGTCTTCTTAAATTTAACTCTTATTAGGCTGCTAGCTAAAAATTAATAAAAATTATTTTAGTATTAAGGAGAGAGATTTTTGAACTTTATACAAAATTCAAATACTAAATTAACTTATAATAAAATTAATTAACTAACAGCCTAATAAGGATTATATCATTCTTTTCTAAAACCATTAAGCTTCGTGCTTACTAATCTTGGGAAAGAGTGAGTTAGTATTGCTACTAACTCACGGTTTGTTTAATCACTCTGACTATCAAAGGCCCAATTTCTTGAGCCACATATTTACTAATTTCAAAGCTATGATTATAAAACCAATAGCAAGAAGAAATTGACCTGCGTGCACATCGTTGGATACGTGTGCGCCAAAGGTAAAGATAGCAATGACTACCGATAATATAAACCAGCTTACTGCCTTCTTTTTAAACTTAGTCATGTTGCGCCTCCGTTGTCTAGTTTTTTATCAACGCTCTCTTTTCTAAAACTACAAAATATTTTTATAGCCTTGGGAAAGAGAGCAGCTTTGGAAATAAATCCTCAGCTGCTCAAAGAGATATTATTACTCTTTTAGTGAACGACCATCACATCGAATGCGTCGCTACCAAACTCAGCGTAAATATCTTCTTCGCTCATGCCTCTGTTGAGACATTCATTAATCAAGGCCCGCTCATCGAGTTGACCAGCATAACCCTCGTGTACTTCCAGGCCTTCCTGAAAATGCTGAGGATCAAGTCTCCTCATTTGATCAGGGGTAAAAATTGCTCCCGAAGGAGATGCCATAACCAAAATGGTTTGTAAAAATTGCTCCCAGCTTTCTTGTTGATCATTAAAATCATTCAAAAAATCTTGAGCCGATTGCAATTCACCTGCTTGCGCTACTGTGTCTGTCATTTTGTTCTCCTGCTGCTGTTTTGTGTACTCCAGACCATCTGGAATACTTGTTAAATATGCCGTCCCTTTTCTAAAATTATAAACTATTTATAATCTTGGAAAAGAGGAAGTTTTGCAGGTTTACTACAAGTAGATAAAACTTCCTAAAAAATCTATTAAAGCCTCCAACCACTTTTCATATAATCCGTAAAAAATGGCGCAGTTCTTCCAAAGAAGATAACAAATCCGAGCAAAGCCCATCCTAAAGACATCTGAATAAATAGCGCTAAAACGATGTAAAAAATGCCAGCTATCGCTCTTGTCCATGTCCAACTTTTGATGGTAGTGTCATCAGGATCTTCGTAGTCTACATAGATCAGTTCCGGATAAAAACAAAAGGTCTCTTTCACCTTAAAATGTTGTAATCCAGCAACCAAACCATAGAACTCATATGTCTCTTGGTCGTACTCTTCCCTCTGTAGCTGTTTTTTCATTACTCTCTTTTCTATCTGAGAATATTTCACGCTAGGTCCTATGGCCATCGCAAAAAGTACAAATTCAGCAATTGCACAGAGTGCAAAAGCAATGATCAGTATAACCTGGAACTGTTCCATAATTTTCTCCTTTATCTAGGTTGTAGTGTACAAATTCTTTTCTAAAACCACAAAGTATTTTATAGTCTTGGAAAAGAGGAAGTTTTGTAAGTGGGGTTACAAGTAGATAAAACTTCCTAAAAAATCTATTAGACCTATTTCTAAGTTGCTAACCATGCCATGGAGCACACAAAGATTACAAATATAATCAGTGCGCACAAAAAGATTAACCAACCGGGAGTCTCATAATCACTGGCAGTGATTAAATTGTCGGTAACAACCTGAGTAACCGGACTTTCAATAACAGTTTGAACACCAACTAGACTGTCGGTGATGTCTAAACTATCAACAGCGATAATTTTGTGCCGTCCACTTAGACTATCTGCTGGGCTGGGCTTGGCTATAGTTAAATTAACCATGGCTACCAACGCAATCAAATAAATAACAAGTCTATTTAAAAACATCGGGTCCTCCTTTGTAATGTGCAATCTTGATCATTTTGACCAAGAAATAACTGTAGAGAAGCCTTTTTCTTAAAAATACGGTTGGCTTTAAAATTTATTACTTTTAGCCAGATATTTTTAAATTTACTCTCTCCTCTACATTTACCTCCCGATCAAACAAAAAAGGTGATAAACACTGGGAATCCTAGAGAGACTCCCAATGTCCATCACCCTTGATAAACATTGGCTATAAGCAAAAAACTGATCTTTACTTATAATTACTCTCTCCCAAAAGTATTTAAGTTGTTAAAGATTATTTGTTTTTATTTTTATAATTACATTATAGCATACTTTCCATATCTTGTCAAGTCAATATGCTTAAACGCTATATGGTATTTCTTAATGTTTTTTAACGATAATATAAGTATAGCACATTATATTGATTCTGTCAAGTAAGCAAAAAGCCCCTAAAATAGGGGCTTTCTAAATATATCTATTATATATAAATTATAAAATTTCCATTTTTAGATATTTAACACCAAAATTCTTAGAATCTTGCTTATTTTCCATCCAAATATCCATCCGATAATGATAACGGCTATTCATTCTATCCTCTACTACAAAGGTTTTATCACCGAATTCATCTGGAAAACGCACTAAAGTGCCCTTTGCTAAGAAGTTTGTCGCTACAATACCATCACGAACATGAGTATTAAAAGCAGTAATAAAAGGAGTATCATCAGTTTGTCCTGGTTCTGAATTATATGAAGTTACGGTAATATTCATAGTAGTTCTAGCACTTCTTTGGCTAATATTAGGTAAAGTAGGACCATCATAAAAAGCTCTAATGCTAATTCCTGGACGAGGGCCAATTTGGCTCTCTTGAGTGTAGATTTTACCTAATCCTTGCGAAAAAACAATCTGAGGAAAATCTAAAATAAGCACTAATCCTAGGAAAACACCTAAAACAAGGCTTTTTTTCCAGCTTTTTAAACGAATTTTATTGATAATTTGATTTTTTAACATAAGATTAAATTAAAAAACCCTTTCGGGCTTTAATAGTCTAATAATAGCATATAATATAACTTTTGTCAAGCTAATGATCCTTTGCTATAATAAAACCATGCCTAAAACTTTTAGAGAAAAAGTATATCATATTGTTAGTCAAATCCCTAAAGGCGAAGTGCTGAGTTATAAGGAGGTGGCCGAATTAGCTGGCTCACCACGCGCTTACCGGGCTGTTGGCAATCTGATGCATAATAATCCTAACCCAAGTCACGTTCCCTGTCATCGAGTGATAGCTAGTAATTATGGCTTAGGAGGTTTTGCTTATGGCACCGCTGCTAAGATCAAAAAACTCAAAGCCGAGGGTTGGAAAATCAAAGACCATAAGCTTAATAAATAATTTGCCTTATTTATTAATAATCTGTTATAATAGACAAACATAATTATTTACTATTAAAAAGAAAAATATGGAAGAACAATATAATAAAAAATTCCTAGACGCTCTATCTCCACGCTCTGCTTTTAAAGTAGGCTTGTTAGGCGGTCTAGGTATCATGTTTGCAATTGGTTTTTTTGTCATGATCGGTTTAGTGGTCAGCAAGGGTGTTGGTACTAAAGCTTCTAATGAGGTTGTTAAGCCAGCTGAACAAATAGTTAATAATGGCATTACTATAAAAGAGGTCACTGAAAATGATTGGATCAGAGGCGATGAAAATGCTGAAATTACTATCGTTGAATTTTCTGATATCGATTGCCCATTTTGTACTAGATTTCATGACACTACTAAGCAAGTTTTGGATAAGTATGACGGGCAAGTTAATTTGGTCTTTAGACACTTCCCGCTAGCTCAACTTCATCCCGAAGCTCATGTAAAATCTGAAGCAGCTGAATGTGTTGGTGACTTAGGTGGTAATGATAAATTCTGGGAATTCCTAGATAAATTATTTGGAACCAAAACAGCGACAGCTGATTTAGGCAAGGTAGCCGGTTCAATTGGTATTGATGTTAATAAATTTCAAAGCTGTCTAGATTCTGGCCAATTTGCTGAAAAAGTACAAGACCAAATCAAAGAAGCTGTTGGTGCTGGCGCTCGTGGCACACCATATTCAATAATTGTTGCTGGTGATCAATTAATTCCAATTAATGGTGCTTTACCACTTGAACAAGTATCCATTGAATTAGATAAACTATTAAAATAATTTAATCTCAAATAATTTTATACCCTGCCATGGGCTTATCCTAAGGCAGGGTTTTTCTTTACCAATAAAACGATTATTGTTATTATTAATCTAACATTTTAATTAATATAATTTTATATACTTTATGCATAAACAAACAAAAAATATATTATTTTGGCTAGCGTCTATCATCTGCCTTGTTTTATTAACTTGGGGCATGATCAGTTTAGCTAGTCCTAACTCATCTAATGAAAGTCAATCTGAACTTACTACTAATGAAAATATAAAAGGTAACCCAGAGGCTACAATAACTGTTGTAGAGTATAGTGATTTTCAATGTCCAGCTTGTCGCACTTATTATGCTTTGACTAAACAATTAACAGAAGACGTGGGTGATGAAATTAAATTAATCTATCGTCACTTTCCCTTGGAAAAATCCCACCCACAAGCTCGGCTTGCAGCAACCGCTGCAGAAGCAGCTGCCTTACAAGGAAAATTTTGGGAAATGCACGATTTGTTATTTGAAAATCAGCTAGCTTGGTCCAATAATGATCAAGCGGAAGATATTTTTATCTCCTACGCTCAAGAACTAGGCTTAAACACAGAATGGTTTGTGAACGATCTAAAAAGTTCTAAGGTTAAAAAGAAAATTCAAAGCGACATCAATAATGGTAATCTAGATGAAGTTAATAGCACACCTAGTTTCTTTGTTAACGGACAAAAAATAAATAATCCAAGAAGTTATAACCAATTTAAAAATGCAATTTTACAATTTCAAAATAAATAAATTTTTACTAATTGGATTCGTGCTAATCAGTCTAGTTGGATTTTTAGATTCTATTTTTCTGACTGTCAAATATTTTGTTGGTACGATTAATTGTTCTACCATAACTGGTTGCCAAGATGTTTTAAGTAGCCCTTATTCAAATATTTTTGGAATCCCTGTGGCCTTGCTAGGAGCTTTTTTCTACTTAAGCATCCTAGTCAGTGCTCTTATATATATCCAACATAAAAATAAACTCGCCATCAATGCTTTAGCCTGGCTACCTTCTATTGGCTTACTATTTTCCATTTGGCTAGTATATTTACAACTAATTGTTATCAAATCTATCTGCATCTATTGCATGGGCTCTGCTTTAACATCAACAGTATTGTTCATACTTAGTATTTTTATTTGGAAAAATAAAATCAATCAAGTAGATATAAAATAATAACTATGCTTGAACTTATTATTCCAGCTTTTATTGCTGGCTTACTAACTTTCTTAGCTCCTTGCACTCTACCTTTAGTGCCAAGTTATTTGGGTTTTATCAGCGGTGTTTCTCTGACTCCTGAACACCTACAAGATAAAAAAGTTAAAAAGAAAATAATAATCAATAGTTTATTATATATTCTTGGATTTAGCATAGTCTTTATTGCCTTAGGTAGTTTATTTGCCTTAGGCGGTAGCGCTTTAGCTGCCCATCGTTTATGGTTGGCTAGAATCGGTGGTATTTTTATTATCATCTTTGGTATTTTTATGCTCCATGTTATTAAGATACCTGGATTACAGTTTCTTAACAAAAGTAAACAAATAAATGTCTTAAATAAACTGCACCCCGGCAAACCATTAAGCTCATTTATCTTTGGTGCTACCTTTGCCTTTGGCTGGACACCGTGTATTGGCCCAGTCTTAGGAACTATATTATTATTAGCTTCATCTACAGCCGGCATTGTTCCTGGCATGCTCTTACTGGCCATCTTTTCATTAGGCCTAGGTTTGCCGTTTTTTATTATTGCCCTTAGTATTGACTCTGCTTTACGTTATTTACCAAAAATACATAAAATTCTACCAATCATCTCTATCATTGGTGGAATATTTTTAATCATACTTGGTGTTTTAATGTTAACTAATAATTTCGGCTTGTTAATCACTTGGTTTTATAAACTATTTGGTTTTATAAACTATGAAGTATTGATAGATTATTTATAATAATATTTTTTACTTATAAAAACTACTCGAAGCGTCGGCTAAGAATAGTTTTTTATTTTGTCCAAAAAATGGTAGAATAAACTCAGAAGAATAAAAACAAAAATGAAAAATTATTCAGTCAAAGAACTAAAAAGTGTTGCTAATTTGATTCGTCAGGATATTATCCGCATGATACATCGTGCCGGCTCTGGTCATCCAGGCGGAGCTTTAGGGATGGCAGACATTTTCACTGTTTTATATTTTAAAATACT
>CAZXZY010000033.1:0-7524 GCA_964645825.1 uncultured Gammaproteobacteria bacterium | reverse complement strand
CAGGCGGAGCTTTAGGGATGGCAGACATTTTCACTGTTTTATATTTTAAAATACTCAAACACAACCATGAAAAACCAGACTGGCTACAACGCGATCGTTTGATTCTATCTAATGGCCACATTTGTCCGGTACTTTATGCCACACTTGCCCATCGTGGATATTTTTCTTTAAATATTTTGAAAAAATTACGCCAAATAAACAGCCCTCTCCAGGGCCACCCACACAATGAAACTTTAGCTGGTATTGAAAATAGTAGCGGACCCTTGGGACAAGGCATTTCTCAGGCTGTCGGACTAGCGCTAGCAACTCAACTTGATAAACAAAAAAATCATATCTTCTGCATCACTTCTGACGGTGAACATAATGAAGGTCAGCTTTGGGAAGCGGTCATGACAGCTAATAAATATAAACTTGGCAATTTGATCAACATTATCGATTATAATGGCATTCAGATTGACGGAAAAACCAAAGACATAATGCCGCTCGGTAGTTTAAAAGCTAAGTACCAAGCTTTTGGCTGGAAAGTTCTAGAAATGGATGGACATAATTATGCACAAATCATTCGCACTTTAGAAAAGGCCAAAGAATATCGTCAATCACCAGTCGTCATTATTGCCAAAACTACTCTGGGCAAAGGCGTTAGCTTTATGGAAAACAAATTTGACTGGCACGGCATAGCACCAAACACCGAACAAGCAGACAAAGCTTTAACTGAACTAAAAAATTATGTTTAATAAAAATCTTTTTACTGATCAAGAAGAACAAGGGTCTACTCGCGATGCTTTTGGCGAGGCACTTTTGGATTTAGCAAAAACAAAAAAAGATATTGTAGTTGTTTCTGCGGATCTGGCAGAAAGTACTCGCGTCGATAAATTCGCCAAAAAATATCCAAATAGATTTTTTGAAGTCGGCGTAGCCGAACAAAACATGTTAGGTGTGGCTGCTGGATTAGCACAAGCTAATAAAACTCCTTTTGCTGCGAGTTTTGCTGCTTTTAGCCCTGGACGTAATTGGGATCAACTAAGAATTTCTGTTTGTTATTCAAATGCTAATGTAAAAATAGTTTCTACTCACTCTGGGCTTGCTGTTGGTGCTGATGGTGCTAGTCATCAAGCTCTAGAAGATATTGCCATTACTCGTTGTTTGCCAAATTTGACCGTCATTGCTCCTGTTGATTATGAGCAAACAAAAAAAGCCGTCAAAGAGATAGTTAAATACAAAGGTCCGGTTTATTTACGCTTAACCCGACAAAAAAGTCCAGTGATCACCACAGCTAAAACTCCTTTTCAGATCGGCAAAGCTAATGTTTTACAAAGTGGCAAAGACATCACTATTATCGGCTGTGGGCCAATCTTATACGAAGCCTTAACTGCGGCTCGTGAATTAAATAAAAAAATATCAGTAGAAATAATTAACTTACACACTATCAAGCCACTAGACGCCGCTACAATTTTACGTTCTGTCAGAAAAACTAAAAAACTTATCACACTAGAAGATCATCAAATAGCCGGCGGACTAGGCTCAGCAATTACTGAAATGCTAGCTCAAAAATTCCCCGTACCAACAACAATGATCGGCGTACAAGATAGTTTCGGTGAATCAGGACAAGCAGCTATGCTTTGGAAAAAATATAAAATCAATCGTGAGAGTATAAAACAAGCAATCTTAAAAATGACAAAGAAATAAATATATGTTTGAACCAATAGAAAAATTTGCTCAACAATTTGACTGGCAGCCAAAAATGAATAACCGTAAATATTATAAAACAGCTAAAAAATTTATTGTTCTTGGTATGGGCGGTTCACATTTAGCAGCCGATATTTTGACTCATCAATCAAATATCAATATTTTAGTTCATCATAACTACGGCTTACCACTTTTGGATGATAAATCACTCAAAGAAAGCATGATTATTGCTAGTTCTTATTCTGGTAATACTGAAGAGGTAATCGATGGCTTGAAACTTGCTCTAGCTAAAAAACTAAACATTGTTGTACTGGCTACTGGTGGTAAATTGATTAAGCTGGCTAAACTTCATAATTTACCATATGTCCAAATGCCAGACATTGGTATTCAACCGCGCATGGGTCTAGGCTTTCAAACTAAGGCTCTATTAAAATTGATGAATGCTAATAAAGAACTAAAAGAAATAACTAATCTAGCTAATACTTTAAAACCAAAAAAATATAAATCTCAAGCCAAATCTTTAGCTAAAAAACTAAAACATACTGTGCCAGTGATTTACTCTTCACAACGTAATTGGACCTTGGCCTATAATTGGAAAATCAAATTCAATGAAACTGGAAAAGTGCCAGCATTTTATAATACTCTACCAGAATTAAATCATAATGAAATGAACGGCTTTGATGTGGTTAATACCACTGAAAAATTATCTAAAAATTTCCATTTTATTTTCCTGACTGATCCAGTTGATCACAAAAGAATAAAAATAAGAATGGATGTGCTAAAAAAACTTTATAAAAAACGTAAATTACCAGTTACCACTATTGAGCTCAAGGGTAAAAATGATTGGCATAAAACATTTGCTAATCTTATCTTAGCTGACTGGCTTTGCTTTCACTTGGCTATCAACTATGGGCTAGAACCGGAGCCAGTACCGATGGTAGAAGAGTTTAAAAAATTAATGAAATAATTCCTACAAAACTAAATTTCTGCTATAATATAATCATCTAAAATAAAAATTAACAAAAAAAATTATATGGCTACTAAAAAAATGGCACAAGACTATTGGCATTATGCTAATAAAATTGGTTTATTATTTATTATTTTATTTGCAATCTGCTTTTTCTGGTATTATTTCCGTCCTATTCATCAAGACTTACATTTACAATTAATGGAGCTACAATTCTTCGGCTTCAATGGCATGAATTTAACTAGCTTCTTTGCTGGCTTAATCCAAAGTTATTTCTGGGGCTATATTGTAGTTATCCTCTGGAAAATAGTTGTCTTAAGCTCAGAGTGCGATGGTTCTAAAAAGAAATAAATTAAAAATAATTAACAACCTCACTATGTGGGGTTGTTTTTTCGTTAAATAAAAAAGAGGGTTTCATTTCCCTCTTTGTGTGATTTCACTGAGCAACTCTTCGCTTCTTTGAAAGTAATAAGTGAATCTCCAGTTGAGCACCACGCTTAGCAAGTTCACATTCTAGTTCTCCAAGACCTTCACGAATTTGAGCGTCATCACTATGACTCACCGTCCTTACCTCATCCTCTGTAAGTTTCAGGCTTGCACGAAGTAACATGAAGAGCTTAGCTATAGCTCCCTCAACTGATTTAGAAGAAACGCTATCATTATCATTGCCCTTAAAATTTGCTCTATAAAACCCCAGGTCGGCAAAATCAATCTCTACAATATAATGCCTCTGATCTTGCTTAACATTCTTACTCATCTTTCCTCCTGATAAAAGTAAAACTATATAACGAACTAATATTTGAATGCCTTACTTATATTATTTATTTACTATTTTGTCAATATAAAAACTCCGCAAAAAAACGGAGTTTTTATATTGTTCTGTTTTTTTATTTATTCTTTCTCCAGGCCACCACGCTTATGAAAATGACCATGCCGGCCCATATTGCCTGCTTTTTCTTCCATATGTTCCAAACGTTGCTCTGCTTGCTCTTGAGTAATAGTGCCGTCAGCAACTAATTCAGCCATGTGTTCTTTCATGTTACTTTGCATAAATTCCTGCATTTGCTCTTGAGTAATTCCATTGCTTTCGGCAATCTCATGAGGTCTTTGCCCGTCATCTAATACTGTTTGTAACTCATCAATAGTCATGCCAAACATTTCTGCATGCTCAGCTAGCCATTCTGTTTTATCACCATGATGGCCAAACATTTTTCCTTCGTGCATTTTCTCACAAACAGTTGGATCAAATTGTTTATCAGTGACGCTATCACTAGTTTGCGCATGGACTAGACCACTCACAACAGTTCCAGCAATAACCGCCCCTAAAGCTAAGTACCCTAATTCTTTTTTCATAATTTTTTCTTTAATTAATAATTAGACTGTGAAATAAGCTTATTTTTCTTTGTCTACTTATTAATACAATCTAATCAAAAATTTATTTCATTCTAAAAATGTTTTGGCTCGAGATGCTGATCTATCCGAAAATCTTGTTCTACTTTACGAATACCAAAGGCCTTAAATTTATCACCTTCTTGCTGACCAATAACCATCACTAAATCATTGTTATATAAAACTTGATCTCTAAAAATTCTGGTTTTATCTGTAATCTGTACAAAAATAACTTGATTTTCTTTATTGATCAATTCAAAACCTTCTTGACTAGTATTTTGCATAACACCAACTTGTACATTTTCTTTAGGTGGTTGTTTATGACCTCGATAAAATCCACCAGCAATTGGCAGCTCATGTTT
The DNA here is from genome assembly GCA_964645825.1 of uncultured Gammaproteobacteria bacterium. Classification (GTDB taxonomy): domain Bacteria; phylum Patescibacteriota; class Patescibacteriia; order UBA1558; family GWA2-36-10; genus JABIAL01. Next base: position 3,120 of record CAZXZY010000033.1, on the reverse strand, counting down.
ATGTGCTTTTTGTAGCCATTGATTATGTAAAGGAGTGCGATCAACTAAAATTCCAGCCAAGCCAACTACCAAAATAATGATTATAACTGAATAGATAGCTGGTTTACGATAAGCAAAGGTATATTTTTTAACAAAAAATTCTAAACTTAATAAAAATAATAGACCCAATAGAATTAATACCCAAGGTAAATTAATAAAAAATGCTAGCCAACCTTGGAATCCTAAACCGGGCATTAACCAGACACCATTAATCCGTAAAGTAAATAAAACAAAGCTTAGTAAAAATGTGGCCGCCAAAGCAATTAAGACTCCAGCTAAAATATTTAAAATTGTCTTAACGATAAAATGACTCTTGGCTTTCATTTTAACTTGCCCAGACTTGATGTGTTCTTCAATTTTATCAACTAATTTTTTATTAGACTTCATATTTTTCATCTTTACATAATGATTTGATTTTTTCTTTACCGCGCTTTATTCTGACACCAACTGTAGAAATCGGAATTTGTAAAATATCTGAAATTTCTTGATAACTTAATTCTTCTAAATAATACAATACTAATGGCTCACGATATTTTATACTTACTTGCTGCAAACATTTATCTAACATCGCTTTAATCTGTTTTTCATCAATCAACTTATCTGTTTTTTCTTTTGCTATTGGATGAGGAAACAAAGTATCTGCATCAAAAAATAATAATGGCTGTTTATCTTTTTTCTTTAGAGCATTAATAAAAGTATTGTGAGCTATCCTGTATAGCCAAGAAGAAAATTTTCGTTCAACATCAAAACTTTGAATATTAGTATAAGCTTTTAAAAATACATCTTGCACTAAATCTTCAATATCCTGTCGTTGGGATAAAAATTTATAGCCATAACGTAACATCGCTTTCTCGTATTTAGTCACTAACAAACCAAAAAACTCGGTCTGTCCTTGCTGCACAGCCTGAGCTATTTCTTCGTCTTTAGTTTGCTGGTTGATTTCATTCATTTATATATACTACAATCTATTCTAATATTTATTTCATTATATCAAAAAACAAGCTATAAGGCTCATAAATACAAAATCTAACAAAACAAAAAACGCCCGTTAAGGCGAATTTTTTATTTTAATAATATCTAAATTTTATCTTTTCTCTACTCTTTGTAAAAGATTAACTAGCTTATAAGCAATTAATTCTTCATCAGTCAAATCTCCTGGCTGATCTGATTTATAAAATTCATCAATTTTTTCTACACTAAAATTATCTTCTAACCAATCTTTTAAAGCTTGCAACAACTCTCTTTCTTCTTCTCCGTATGTTTCTAATTCCTGAGCACCTTCTCTATCGGGATATGTGGCGTTAACAAAAAAATTATATGGCTCGCTCGTATTAAACCCCATTCGCATCCTACCATCCAAACAAAATTTAAATTCCTCGTTACTGTTTTTTTCTGCAATAACCCCTATCGTTCCTCCGTCCTCCATTAGAAAAACCTCCTTAACGTTTGTTATTGTATAACTAGAAACAATCTCTTTTTCTGTAAGAGCATTACTATTATCATCTTTAGAATATCCTCCTAACAAATATACCCCTCCTGAAATCACACCTAATGCAATAATTGCTATGATTATTTTTTTCATAATTTTATATTCAATTTAAATTACAAACTACCTCACACATACTGTTTATACACTCTGATTCATAAGGACAGCTAGAACGAACTAGATAATTAAAAGGCGTGATGCAATCACTGTCTTTTTCGCAATGTTGAATAAAAGAATCTGGGGTTTCCAAAAAATCTTCTACCTCAAAATATCTCTTTGCTTCTTCAAGCAAATCTGAATTTAGATTAACCAAGACAAGGTCTTTGTTATTAATCATTTCTTTTCTTATTTCTTTCGGGAAAATACTTTCAAAATCATCACTGTACAAAGCGCCATCACGTGGAATTTGATGTGAAAACTTATCATCACCTAAATATGTTAATTTGGCTGGTCCAGAAGAGCCAGATAATTCTTTCAAAACTCCTTCTTCAAAACTAAACTCTGAACAACGTGTCCAGATATAGACCTCCATTTCATTTGTTTTATTAAAAGGATAAAAAGCACAAAAGTCTTTACTACCCTCTTCTGTTTGCCAAGCAAAGTCTTTTTGAGATAATAAATATTCTATTATAACTTCTCTGGAATTTAAATCAGTTGGCGTAGTGTTGATAGCTAATTGACTTGAGGTTGAACACCCAGCTAAAAATAATAAAGAAAATAAGATTATGATTTTTTTAAGCATATATTTATTGTAATCTGAGCTTATTTTTTATAAGCAACGATTAGATATAATATTCCTGGAATCAAAGCTACAAGAATGGTGATAGGGAAAAAATCTTCTTGTGCTATCAGGCTAACTATGAACCCCAACACGATGGTAGCGCTTACTAAATAGCCACCCAATTTTTCAAATTTCCAACCAAGTGCTAGTCCAATCAAAATAAGTGGAAATAAAGTTAATCCAAAATTTTCACCAAAAGTATAATCTGGATTTACAAATGGCAATGGATTTCCATAGCCAAAATAAAAAGGCAAGATAAATAATAGAAGTAGTAATGCTAAAATTCTAGCAAACCACTTCATAACTTTTAATTGTTCTTTTTTCATATTGTTTATATTTAATAATATTATAATTATACAAAAAAACGCCTATTAAGGCGAATTTTATTTCTTTAATTCCGATAAGACTTACTTTGCCCTGGTAAGGGCTGGAGCGGGTAGGGGGAATCGAACCCCCGTCTCTAGCTTGGAAGGCTAGCATAATAAGCCACTATACTATACCCGCTAAAAAACTAATGGTCGGGGTGATCCCGCAAAACGGGACAACCTCATCGTCCATTTTTTTATTTTAATTTGGTCGGGGTGAGAGGACTCGAACCTCCGGCCTCATCGTCCCAAACGACGCGCGCTAGCCAACTGCGCCACACCCCGAAAAATCTGAAAAATTTAATGGTGCCACGGGGAGGAATTGAACCACCGACACAAGGATTTTCAGTCCTCTGCTCTACCACTGAGCTACCGTGGCTAATTGTAAAAAATCATGGTGGACATGGGAGGACTTGAACCTCCGACCCCTACATTATCAGTGTAGTGCT
>CAZXZY010000032.1:0-7716 GCA_964645825.1 uncultured Gammaproteobacteria bacterium | reverse complement strand
TAGCTTCTTTTGTTGAGCTTAATTCTGCTGTGAGATTGTGCATGGACGATGAAAAGCCGATAAAATGTACATCAGCTGATTCACCAGATGGTGATTGTGGACAAGTCACTAGTGAGCTAGCTCCGGGAACAATAATATGCGCAGGTTCGTCAAATGCTTGGCCAGATTTAGCAAGTAAATATTCTCCTTGGGAATATAATAGTAATTTTATTTTTGATACGGAGGATCAAACATACACAATTGGTGCCGCAATGATAGGTGCCTCTGGTTCAGTAACATGCACAGAACTTGGATGTGTGAGTGGAGCGGTGGTGAGTGCAACTTGTGGCAATGGCATACGTGAAGGCGCTGAATTGTGTGATTCAAATCTCGCAGGAACCTGCACTGTAAATCCAAGTTATTATGAGCTTGGCTATGTTGGTACTGGAGCATGCGAAAGCGGTGGTGGATTTGCTGGCTGTAATATTACTTGTGATGCTTGCGTGCTTGGTCTTGCATGTAGAGCAGGAGGACCTAGTTAACGTTCTATTGTATCATTTATGAATAATTTTTTATATTATATGTTATAAAAACCTCCGTTGTCGGAGGTTTTTTATTTTCTTAATTGACTTCTGATTTTATCACGTGATTGATTGGTGACTACTATATTGAGCCAATCAGGGTTAGGAGCTTTTCTATTTTTATCAGTCATTATTTCTATCACGTCACCAGATTTTAGCTGGTGAGTCAAAGCAGTCATTTGATCATTTACTTTGGCACCCACACATTGATTACCAATATCAGTGTGGATATGATAAGCAAAGTCTAATGGAGTAGCATTTTCTGGTAGTTCAATTACATCGCCTTTAGGTGTGAAAACAAAGATTCGGTTTAGAAACAAATCATTTTTAATATGCTTGATAAATTCAGTGTTATCGGTGATAGTTTTTTGAATATCAAGTAAATGCTTGACCCAAATAGGGGCAGTTTTTTTATTGCCCATATTTTTTAGCCCCTTGTATCTACTATGAGCGGCAATACCAAACTCAGCTTCTTCATTCATTTCTTGACTACGGATTTGGATTTCTGCTATTTTACCAAATTCAGTAAAAACAGAAGTATGTAATGATCGATAGCCATTTGGTTTTGGTTGAGCAATATAGTCTTTGACGCGGCCCTTGAGTGGTGTCCAACGTTTATGGATAATTCCTAAGACGCTATAGCAGTCAGTGACGTCAGGGACGATGATGCGTAAAGCAATTAAGTCATAAATTTTATTTAGGTCTTTACCTCGGCGCAATAGTTTATTATAAAGGCTGTATAGACTTTTGATTCGACCGCGTATTTGAGTATATGGGACGTTGTGTTTAGCTAAATCACGTTGAGCTATTTTTTTTATTTTATCAATATATTTAGTCTCGGTTTTCAAGCGGTCTTGCACTAAATTTTTTACCCAGGTGTATTGATCAGGATAAACATAGACAAAAGCTAAATCTTCTAGCTTTGTTTTCATTTCAAACATGCCAAGACGATTGGCGATTGGCGCAAAAATCTCTAGCGTCTCTTGGGCGATACGTAGTCTTTTTTCGGGACGGACACCCTCTAGGGTTTCCATGTTGTGCAGACGATCAGCTAGCTTGATGATAATGACTCGCAAGTCTTTGGCCATAGCCAAAAACATCTTACGTAAGTTTTCGGCATAACGCTCTAAGCCACGATATTTTAGAGTACTTAATTTGGTAATTCCTTTTACTAAATCGGCTATTTCTTTGCCAAAAACATTTTTGACATCCTCCAAAGTAAAGTCAGTATCTTCTGGCACGTCATGTAACAGGCCAGCTGCAATAGTTGGGATGTCCATTTTCATTTTAGCTAGTGCATAGGCAGTGGCGATAGAATGATAAATATAATCTTCACCAGTACGACGTTTTTGTCCACGATGAGCTTCTGAAGCAAAGTGAAAAGCCTTGATGATGATATTTATGTCTTCATCAGCATAGTCCGTTAGTAATATTTTTTTTAAATCTTCAAAAGTCTTCATGTTGTTTATTGAGTATATTTATAGTAGTATTTTCATGTAAAAATAGCAAGAAAGAAGCTTGCCCCTTGACTTTTTCAGCGTTTTATGCTAATATAGCAAACATTGATGAACCTTACAACGCATTAACAAGCAGGAGGAAAGATGGACGCATTCTGCGTAAGTAGAGAAATGATCCATTGCGATCTTATTCCGGTTAAAGTGGACGCATGGCTACGGTTAGCCGTTGGCCAAGCGCATGAGAGGCATCTGTTAGTAAGCTTCAATGGGGAACCTGGGTATCTTGCTGATGGCGCCGACAAGAATGATTGTTGTTTGTTTAACTCTTCGTTTGACGGCAGGCAACGCTTAGTACCAATACAAACAATCTGTATACTTGCAACTCCTTCAGAGGTTTTCTTGAAGGATGTGAGGCAGCTCTTAGAGCAGTGCAGATAGTTGATTTTCATCACAGTTTTTAACACAGAGCAGAAAGGGATTACATGTCTCACACTTCAGCGGTTGATCAGATGCAATCCGGGCATTGTCTGGATGAGGGCTCTCAAGAACAGTTGCGTGATCTTGCTGGTCGTAATGCCAGTGTTGTCGATAAAGATGGTAACATGGGTTTTTGTATCGAGTTCAAACCCGTTACCCAGCACATGGTTGTTCGAATGCCAGACGAACCTGCTTGGCCTCTCCCTATCAGTGGATTGAGGGTGCCATAACGGCACAAGGAAATCAAAAGCCCCGTCTCAGTGAGACAGGGCTTTCTTTTTTTATTCAAATTTATTTATTTTTCTTCTTGATCTTTAGTAAAGTCACATTCTTCACACTTTACTTTATCTTTAGCAGCAAATAATAAAAGTTTTTTACATTCTGGACAGAATTCGCCAGTTGGCTTGGTCCAGACAGCGTGTTCACATTTTGGGTATTGATCACAACTGAAAAATGTTTTGCCACGCTTACTACGTTTTTCTACCATTTGTCCTTTATCACATTTGGTACATTTGACACCAACTTCTTTATTTACTTGTTTGGTTGTTTTACATTTTGGATAGTTTGAACAAGCTAGGAATTTTCCAAAGCGTCCATGTTTGAAAATCATATCAGCGCCACAAGTTTCACATTTTTCATCTGTAGTTTCTGGTTCTTCGATTTCACCTTTTTCATTGATCGGTTTAGTGCTTTTACAATCTGGATAGTTTGAACAAGCTAAGAATTTTCCAAAGCGCCCTAACTTTATTACCATTGGACTAGCACATTTTTCACATTTTTCATCAGTAGCAGTTTCGGTAATTTTTTTCTTATCTAATTCTTCTTCTTTCTTTTCGATGTTAGCAATAAATGGAGTATAAAATTCTTTGATAATTGGTTGCCATTCTTTTTTACCTTCGGCAATTTTATCTAGATCATCTTCCATTTCAGCGGTAAAGTTATAGTCAACAATATCAGCAAAATGTTCCACTAATAGTTTATTTACAGTTGTTGCAATTTCAGTAGGAGCTAGTCTTTTTTCTTCTTTATCTACATACTTACGGCTAATCAAAGTAGCGATAGTAGGCGCATAAGTTGAAGGACGGCCAATGCCTAATTTTTCCATTTCCTTAACCAGTCCAGCTTCAGAATAACGAGCTGGAGGAGAAGTGAAATGTTGGATGCCATCTAATGTTTTTAGAGTTAATTCATCATTGACAGCGAGTTTTGGTAATTCATTATCTTCATTATTAGCTTGATAGATTGCACGCCAGCCAGCAAATTTGGTAACTGTACCGACAGATTTCAAAGTCCAAATAGTATCTTTAGCCTCAATGCCAACACTGGTTGTTTCAGTAACAGCGTCTGACATTTGAGAAGCAACTGCTCTTTGCCAGATGAGTTGATAAATTTTAAATTGTTTACTATCTAAGTGATCTTTGATTTCTTCAGGAACCAGATTAACGTCAGTTGGACGGATAGCTTCGTGAGCTTCTTGAGCAAGTTTTGTTTTTTTCTTAAAAACACGTCCACCAGGTTCTACATATTTTTCTCCTAAATTATTTTGGACATAATCCAAAGTTGCACTGACAAATTCTTCTGAAAGATTTTTGGAGTCAGTACGCATATATGTAATCAAACCAGTTTCTTGTTCTGCACCAACATGCATACCCTCATATAGTTGTTGGGCGATCATCATGGTTTGTTTGGCAGAGTAGCCAAAACGGCGGTTAGCTTCCTGTTGTAAAGTTGAAGTAGTAAAGGGAGCTAAAGGAGATTTTGTATGCTCTTTAGCTTCTACTTTATTGATTATTAATTTAGCTGGTTTGATTTCTTTTACAGCTTGGCCGGCCATTTTTTCATCAAGATCAAATTTGGAAATAGATTTATCATCTTTTTTCCATAAAGATATTTTGAAATCAGGCTTACCTTTGCAAGCCTCACCTTCAACAGTCCAATATTCTTCTTCTTTAAAGTTGTTACGTTCTTCTTCACGCTCAACGATCAAACGTAAGGCGGCAGATTGAACACGGCCAGCAGACAATCCTTTGGCAACTTTTTTCCATAGCAATGGAGAAAGTTTATAGCCAACTAATCTATCCAAAATACGACGCGCTTGTTGGGCGTCGACTAAATTAATATCTAATTCTCGAGGACTCTCTAGAGCATGTAGAATTGCTTTTTTAGTAATTTCATGGAAAGCAATACGACGTTGTTTTTTTTCAGGAATATCTAATAATTCTTGTAAGTGCCAAGAAATAGCTTCACCTTCGCGATCTTCATCAGTCGCGAAGTAGACAATGTCAGCTTTTTTAGCTAAAGATTTGAGTTCACTGACGCGCTTTTTAGCTTTAGTTGGCACATCATAAGTGGGCGCAAAGTTATTCTCTACATCTACTCCTAATTTACTTTTTGGTAAATCACGAACATGTCCAAAACTGGACTCCACTTTATAGTCTTTACCCAAGAAACCTTTGATGGTTTTGGCTTTTGTTGGGGACTCGACGATGATTAAATCTGGCATAATTTACAATTTTTATAATATTTTGATTTTGACTATACAATAAATGGCTATATTAAGCAAGGGGTGTATTATTTTGTTTTTAAGTTCTCTATAATATATTGTTCACTAATCCAATGTTTTCGTAGCTCTCCAGCCAAGAAAAATGAACCAGCAATTATTATCAAATCATCTTTATGAGCATTTTTCAAAGCTTCAGCTAAAGCTTGATGTGGGTCATGAAAAATATTAGGAGTAATTAATTTAACTTTTTTACAATCACCAGCTAATTTTCGTAAGTCGGCTGTTTTGCGATGAATGATTAAAAATCTAGTTAAATATAGTTTGTTTGTTAGGGGTAATATTTTTTGTAAAGCTTTTTTATAATCTTTATCTGAAGCTAAACCCAAAATAAGATGTAGTTTTTTATATTTGAGCGTCTTGATAAAATCTACCAAGTTTCCTAGTTTATCATTATTATGAGCGCCATCGACTATCACCAGAGGATTAGTTTGCATAATCTCTTGTCGACAGATCATGCCAAAATTATGGATGACTTGCTGTGCTTGTTTTGGCTTGATGTTTAGAGTTTGTAAAATATTTAAAGCTAAATTTAAATTACTTGCTTGTTGTTCAGTTTGAAAATATAAGCCACCATCATATTGATCTGCTAAATTTTCTAGCTCGATAATTTTAGCTTTTCTTTTTTCTGCAATAGAAAATAAAAGATTTTTAATGGGTGTTGTTTTTTCTCCAGTCAAAAAATAAGAGTTCCTTTTTATAATACCGGCTTTGTCAGTAGCGATCTCAGCCTTGGTATTTCCTAAAAGCTCAGTGTGATCCAAACCTACGTTTGTAATAGCAGTGACGCTTGGATTTTTGATGACATTAGTAGCATCATGAGTGCCGCCTAAGCCTGCTTCTAAAATTACCCAATCACATTTTTCTTGTGCAAAATATAATAAAGCAATACATAAAAATATTTCAAAATAAGAAGGGGTTTCAGTTTTGTATTTCAAAACATACTTATCTAGAGCTGGTTTTATTTTTTTTTCAAGTATTTGATGAAGAATTTTGGGAGAAATTAATTTTTCATTTACTTTTATTTTTTCTATTGTGGTTGTAGCAAAAGGAGATGTGTATGATCCGATTTGCAATCCGCTGTCAGCCATCAAGTCTTGTAAGACATGCGTAGTTGATCCTTTTCCGGCAGTGCCGGCGATGTGAATAAACTTTAATTTTTTTTCAGGATTATCCAAAAGATTTAAAAAGTTTTGTACTCGTATCAAAAAAATTTGTCGATCAGAAGTCGCCAACATAAAATTTTGAGTTGGGAGATTGGCGATAGACTCCAACCAAGTAATATCCGCTTGATAATTTTCTAAAGTTTTTTTCATTATTTTTTCTTAAGCCATCTTACTCCTAAATAAACAAAAGGTGTATCGATGAAGGCCAAGATTAATTTTACAGCATAATAAGGTAAAATCAACTGCCACATAAAATCAAAGTCAAATTTTGGCGTGATTTGGTAAAAAGCCAAGAAAATAAAAATGGTCGTATCGATAAATTGACTAACAGCAGTGGATAAATTATTACGGAGCCACAAGTATTTGCCTTGGGTTTTTTTCTTCCAAAAATCAAAAGCCCAAATGTCATGCATTTGGCTGATTACAAAAGCTAGAATGGAAGCTAAAATTACTCGGCTAGAATTTTGAAAGATGGTCACGTATGCTTCATTGTGAACATATCTATCAGCTGGAGCGATCCAGACAGTTAGTTGAATAAATAATAAAGCAAACAATAAAATAGCAGCACTAGAAAAAACTAGATTACGGACAGTTTTAGCGCCTTTTACTTCTTCCAAAACATCAGTGATCAAAAATAGAAGTGGCAATAGCCAAATAGCTACTGAGACATTGACGCTGCCAATAGTCATAATTTTTGCACCAACTATATTAGCTAGCAAAATAGAAGCAATGAAAATATATTTAAGTAAGTTTATTTTTTGGTCTTGTGTCATTGTGATCATATTATTTCAATTTGGTTAAATTTATTAATTTTGGCCAAGTTCATAATTTCTAGTTGAGCAATTATTTTTTGTAAAATTATAAAATCAAGGTTAGTTTGATTTTTTATTTGTTCCAGAGTATAAGCTTGGATTTTTAGGAGTTGGTAAACTTGGTCTTGTTGCAGATCAAGTTTGATATTTTCTTTCATTGTGTTTTTCTCTAGATCATAAATTTGTAAAATATTGTCACTACTTAATAAAATATTTGCTCCTTGTTCGATTAAATTATTTGGGCCCTGAGATAAAGTCAGATTTATATTGCCGGGTAGAGCATAAACTTCTCGGGCACCATCTAGTGCACATTGAGCAGTAATTAAAGTACCAGATTTAATTGCCCCAGAAATTACTACCGTAGCTCGACTGAGGCCAGCCAAGATACGATTACGTTTTGGAAATTGATATAAGGCTGGCTTAGTATTCGGAGGATATTCAGAAAGAATTAAGCCATTTTGTTGTAAGATTTTTTTGGCTAGGTATAAATTTTGTTTAGGATATAAAACTGAATCTGCAAAACCCGAGCCCAACACAGCGATAGTTGGTAAATTATTTTCCAAGGCTAATGAATGTGCTAAAGCATCAGTGCCAAATGCCAAGCCGCTGACAATGATTAATGGCGAACTAGCTAAATCTTGAATTAAATTTTTTAAAGTTGCTTGATGATAATTATTCAGAGTT
>CAZXZY010000031.1:0-7728 GCA_964645825.1 uncultured Gammaproteobacteria bacterium | reverse complement strand
TGAAATTAATAATTTTTATACACCGCATTTCTGGTGGCTATTCCTTTTTCTAGGCGGACAATTATTTTTATTAGAGGTTACTAGAAAATTTAGATCAGAAGATACAGAGATCGCTTCACGTGACACCTATACAGCTCAATATGGTATTTATGGCGCTTCTGTTTTGGTTTTTTTACTATCTATAGCTATTATTTTTTCATTTATAAAATTAGGTGTTACTCAAAATTATATTTTTTATATATTAGCTCTTTGGCTTATTTTAATAACGACAGTAGGCTTATTTATTAAAAAACCACGAGCTACAAAAGCAAAAATTGTATTTGGCGCGTCTATTTTATTTTCTATGGGATCTGATATACTGCTTATTATTCATCTGCTACTAAATCATGGCTAAAAATATATACGATAATTCTAATCTAGCTGAAAGTTATTCGGGCATAACTACGCCCCTAACATTTTCTTTTGCTAGACGCGTTTATCAGGATGTCTATAAGAGCTTTTGCCAAATTATGGGTGTCAGCAAAAAAAGTATCAAGGCTAATGATGACATGTTTCCAGAAATGGTAGTATTTATTGGCCACAGAATGTATTATAATTTGATAAATTGGTATCGCCTCATATCTTTATTACCTGGCTATAAACTAAATCGAAGATTTTTAGAAAAAATGTTGGGTGTAGAGAAAGAACATAACTATACAAATCAACAACGGTATAGTTTTTGGCAGAAATATTTTTTAGACTTTCCAAATCTAGTTTGGCAAGTTTTTAAAATCATTTTTTTGTTTTTATTTATGGGAGGATTAATAAGAAATTTTAATCGAAAATTTGATATAATCTTTGCTAGGTCATCAAAACTAGACTTATCATCTCTAGATCTAAAAAAGTTAAGGGCAGTATATATATCATTAGTAAAGAATCTTACTAGACGCTGGAGAGTGCCAATAGCCAATGATCTGGCGGTTATGATCAGTACTGGCGTAGCTGATAAACTTTTTAAAAAATGGCTAAAACAAGATGATGTGTATGAATATCTAAAGATGAGCTCCCATGCCTCTTTGATATCTTTGGATCCAGGTTTAGAAATTCTAGCTATAAGTGAAAAAATAAAAAATGACACTACTCTATCTGAGTTATTTATAAAAAATGACACAAATAAAATTTGGTTACAACTGGAAAATGAATATAAGAATACCAAGGTTGCTGAAATGATATTTTACTACTTAAAAAAGTTTGGTAGCCGTTCTCCTAACGAATTAAAATTAGAATCCATTACTCTAGAGGAGGATCCAAAAATTTTTATAAATTGTCTAAAGAAAATAGTTTCTAGTCCAAATGCAAATAATTTAAGTAAAAAAACCAACATAAAAGAACAGACGAAGTCCATAAAAAATAAAAATATTTCATGGGTGAAAAAGATTGTTCTTAATATCATCATCAAGTGGTCAGTTAATTCCATACGTCGTCGCGAAGAGACTAGATTTAAGAGAACATTGATATTTGGTTTTGCTAGAAAAATATTTCTACAGATGGGACGATTGTTTGTGAAACTTAATTTGATGAAAAGTCATAGAGATATTTTTTATCTCAAGACAGGAGAGATATTTAGCATCATTGATCAGAAAATGAGCAAAGATGATGTCGATAAATTAATACAAAATAGAAAAGTTACTATTAAAAAGTGGCGAGGCATTGAATTGCCACGTCGGATTGAAACCGATAAGACGATAAAAGAACAAGAACAAGAATTTTTAATCAAAACTGATATAGAAGTAGAAAGAACAGATTTATTTGGTGTCATCGCTTCTAAAGCAAAGCAAAGCCATATTGATGGGGAAGCTTTAGTGCTGACTGATTTTGATCCAGTTGCTGATTATAGTAATAAAATATTAGTAACTAGGCAAACTGATCCTGGCTGGTCTATAGTTTTTCCATTGATCAAAGGCTTGGTTGTAGAAAGAGGTGGCATGTTGTCACACGCAGCTATTGTTGCCAGAGAATTGGGGATACCTTGTTTGATTGGCGCGACAAATGCTACTAGTCTAGTTAAAGATAATTCAAAAGTCATTTTAAATTTTTCAACCGGTCAAATATCTTATGAATAATTCAAAAAATATTTTATTTCTCTGGCCAAATGTCATAAGCTTTACGGCATTATTAATGGCTTGGCTAGCTATCGTTATTCTGTTGCAAGAAAAATTTTATTTGTCTTTTGCTCTAATATTAGTAGCTTTCATATTTGATTCGGCAGATGGATATCTGGCTAGGAAATTAAACCAAGTGTCTGATTTTGGACGCCAATTAGACTCCAAAGTAGATATTTTTATATATCTTGTTTATCCAGCTATAACTTTTTATCAGTTTTTTAAATTAGACGATCCCTTTTCTATAATAATAATTTTTGTATTTCTGGCCAGCGGAATTTTTCGTTTAGTAAGATTTAATTGCATAGGCTATGTATCGGGATTTAATTATCCCGGGTTACCTGTAATCTTCAGCCATCTATTAGTGTTAATATTTTTACTATTCAAAGAAATTAACCTGCCATACTTTGTTTATCTGGCAAATTTTTTGATACTAGGCACTAGTGCGCTGATGCTTTGTACTTTCCCATTTCCAAAACCAAAAAAAATAAGCAAGGGCGTTGTCTTGCTGTTAATTTTGATTTTTATAATGTTATATCTACATTTTTATGGAAATAATTAAATACGATCAAGAAAAACATTTTAATTTGATAAAAGAGATATATTCATCTTATCCTGATGTTATCAAAATAAAAATTAAAGAGCTAAAAAAGATAAACAGCCACAATCCTTTTTTTAAATTTGGGTCTCTAAAAAACTTTTTACTCTCCGATAATGGTAAAGTAGTAGTCCATGCTTCAGCGATCATAGATTCGCGGCTTGATAAAGATTTGGGCTTAGTAGGATTTTTTGAATCTATTAACAATCCAAAATATGCGGAGTATATTTTTGTAGCTATCTCAGATTATTTTAAAGACCAGGACAAGAAATTTATCCGAGGGCCAATAAATCTCACCACTTGGCAAAATTGGCGGATTTCTTTTCCCGAGGGAAAATTACCATTCACAGTTGAGCCATTTACAAGAGAATATTACAAAGATCTTTTTGAGAGTTATGGCTTTGATGTGGGTCAGGAAAATATTACGACCATATCTAACATTGATGAGTCGGGCTTTAAAGTTTTTCAAGGAGATTTTCAAAAAATAAGAGATGAAGGTTTTACTATAGTAAATATAGACAAGAGCAACCAAGAAAAATCTTTAGAAGCTGTTTATGAGATCATAGCGCAAGCATTTATAGACTCCTGGACTTTCGTTAAAATAAGCATCGAAGAATTTATTTACAATCATACAGGATCTAGTACAATGAACGCATTGTCTTATAGTTGTTTAATTTTAAATAAAGAAAAGAAAGCAGTTGCATTTTGTTTTGCAGTCAAAGATAATAACCAAAATGATATGGTTATCATAAAAACATTTGCTGTTAAACAGGAGTATCAGGGGCGATCCATAGGCAAGGCAATGTTTTATTGGGTATATCAAAAGGCAAAGTTGGAAAAAATAAAAAATTTGATGTTTTGCACTATGCGTAGTGATAATACAAATATTTTGAAATTAACTCAGAGTAAAAATATCTATCGGCGCTATAGAGTTTATCAGAAAAAAATATGATATCAAAATTAATAACAATAATTTTTTTATATTCAATTAGTTTCTTTCTGGCAGAATTTTTATATAAAAAAGGATTGAGAAGTGAATACAGTAGAAAAGTTGCGCATATCTTGGGTGGTTTTATTTCGCTGCTGCTACCAATTTGGTTTGATGTTGTGACAGCAGTGGGAATAGGGATATTTTTCTTTGTAGTTCTCTTAGCAGCTCAGCATAAAAAATTATTAAACAGTGTAAATAAGACAGATAGCTATAGTGCTGGCGCCGCTTTGTTTCCTTTAGGCTTGGCTGTAAGCTTTGCATTTTTTGTGCCTATAAATTTAATTATATTTCAAGGATCAGTTTTGATTCTTACGCTGTCTGACGGAATGGCGGGGCTGTTAGGGTATAAATTTGGTAAAAAGAAATATAACATCACAGGAGAAAAATCTTGGCTGGGGAGCTTTTTATTTTTTATAATAACCCTCTTAGTGCTGCTTACTATTTTATATTTTGTGAATAGCGCTCTAAGTGTTAAAATGATATTATTCTCGATAGTCGGTTCTTTATTACTTGCTTTGTTAGAAGGACTTTTGGGTAGGGGTTTAGATAATTTGGCTATACCCATAGCCTCTGGTTCAATATTGTATTATTTATTGTATTTTTTATAGCTATAATGATGTAGTATTTCATCTACTAAGTAATGAAGTAAGCTTCCGATGATTAATATGTATACTAATAACAATATAGATGCGTTATATACTAAACAAATAAATAAAAGAGCACCTAGAATCGAATCAATCTGATCAAATAAGTAAAAAATAATGTTACGTCCTTGATAATTGGATTGACTAGATTGTATGCCAAGTCTACGCTTGATAAAACTATTAGGTAATTCGCCAACAGCATAGCCAAGGCCCAATAGACATCCTGATAATAAAACCGGAAACCTAAGATTCATATCCCAAAAATATGATCCCAAATAGTAAAAAATACCAGACAAAATGACCACAGTCACAATTCCTCGCCAGGTCTTAGCTGGTCCAAATAAGTAATCATTGTTTAATTTAATATTACGGTCAATTGGTATGGCCAAAAAAGAAAATAGGTTATACTTAATAATAATCAAATGATGAATTAGGCCAACCAGAAGCAACGGTAATATAAAAAATAAAATTTCTTTCAATAACATAAACTAATTATAAGCTAATATGAACATTTTATCCAAATTTAGATTCAAGTGGTTTATTTCTACCAAATCAATAGGATATTCAATTGATTTTTTTGAACGAGTGTATAAAATTTATTTAAATCATAAAAAAGTAATACATTGGCGTGATGGTTATCCAGTGTATTCGTTGTCTACACCAGCGGTTTACAGTAAGCCAGCTGTGAATCTTTTTGCACGTTCTGTTTTTTCTACTATCCAAAATCGAAACCTTCCCAATTTAATGAGTTTTGCTGTTAATGATATTTGTAATGTTCGTTGTAAACATTGTAGTTTTTTTGAGTCAGTTGATGATATAAGTCGTCAAAGTTTAGATTTAAAACAAAGTCAAAAATTAATCAAAGATGCTCAAGAATTAGGGGTATCAGTAATAAATATAGTAGGCGGTGAGCCTTTATTACGTGAAGATCTTGCAGAAATTATTAGCAGTATAGACAAAGATTTATCAACAGCAATTTTATTTACCAATG
Organism: uncultured Gammaproteobacteria bacterium; assembly: GCA_964645825.1. Taxonomy (GTDB): domain Bacteria; phylum Patescibacteriota; class Patescibacteriia; order UBA1558; family GWA2-36-10; genus JABIAL01. The sequence continues at coordinate 2,363 of CAZXZY010000031.1, read as the reverse complement.
GTCTGATTCTCGAAGCTAAAGTACAAAAACTTCGTCAGGCTGGTTTAGATGGAGTTTATATTTCTATAGATTCTGCAGATAAGGAAACGCATGACCAAAAAAGACAAAAAGAGGGTCTTTTTGACAAGGCCATGCTTGGCATCGAAGCTGCTAAAAAAACTGGCTTATCAGTAGGAATATCTTGTGTTATTAGCGAAGATGATTTTAGAAATGGCATGTTAGAGAAGATAATTGAGCTTGGTAAAAAAATTGGTGTTCACGAGGTGTTAATTTTTGATATGGTGCCTGTAGGTAGGGCAAAAGATAGAGGTGATTTGATAGATAATCGTGATTGGATAGAAGAGATGATAGAGTTTACTGAAAAGTATAATGACGATAAAACTTACCCAGGCATATTAGTGTATGCTTATGCTACTAGCTATCGTAGTACAGGCTGCTCAGGAGGTACAAGTTATTTTTATGTTTCACCTTATGGTGATATATCACCATGTGATTTTAATCATGAGGGATTTGGTAATGTTCTAGAAAAACCTTTACATAAAATTTGGGATAAATTATCTAGTCACCCAGATTTTCATCAAGCTACTTGGAATGGCTGTAAAATGAAAGATTCAAATTTTATTAAGCAAAAAGAAAGCTCTAAGCCTAATTCGTGTTCAGGTTGCAACTGTTAGAATAGATTTTTTAATGCTATAATAATTATATAATTTAATAACCTATCTAAATTATGTTTTTTCAACCTTGCACTTCTATGGCTTGCAACTTTGATAAAGTAGCAGGCACGTCTATTGTCTATTTCGAAATATTTATTTTCGTCATGGCCATTTTATCATTATTTTTTCTTTCGAAGCTGACCAATAGAATACTATTAAGATTTATAGTTATAGCTATTGGTATTTTTATTTTCGAATTCTTTACCGCACCGATGTGGCATAATTTTAGGTTAGGAGAATGGGCTTATGTTTACAGAGATGTTTCTTGGGTCTTGACCATTGGTTGGACCACGTTAATTCTTGTGCCGGTTGTGCTTATAGATAAATATTTACCAGATGCCAAAGAGTGGAAAAAATTTATTCTTTATCTACTTTTTGTATTTGTCTTGGCTCTTTGGGGAGAAAAATCAGTTGTAGCTTTAGGAATTAGATCTTATGGCCCGGAATCTATGGAGGTGATTAAAAATAATTTTGTGCCATGGTTTAATATCCCATGGGCAGCCATGTACTACATTCCTGTATTTATGACCTTGGTAATTGGTTTTTACAAATATTTCAGTCTACTTATAGATAAGAAGCTTTTGATGCCAATGAGAAAATTAAGGTGGGGCAGAGATTTGATAATAGTACTATTGGCAGTTATACTATTCGAAATTATGATAGAACCAATGGTAATCAATGCAAAATTACCTAGTTGGTCGTATTTCTATAGAGACGTTAGCATAGTAATGTCTGGTATTTGGATAATAATAATTTGGTTGTCTGTACATTTGGTTGATAAACTTTTTATTCATTTTACTTTAATCAAAAAATTTATTGCCTACATAATAGTAGCTGGTCTAGTTACTACGCCGATAGAGGCATGGCTCATAGCTAATAAATTTAGAATCTATGGCCCTAGTGCTGTAGAAAATTTTTCTGGTTATACTTTTCCTATGTTCTCTGTGCCAATAGAAGTGGTATTTGCAATACCATTTTATTTAGCACTTATAATTGCTTCTAGTAAATATTGGATATATATATTGGAAAATAATAAGGACGCACGAAAGAAGAAACAAAAGTTATCAAAATAATTTAGCTTTATGGCTGCAGGACAAAAAACACCTAAAAGCGGTAAAAGCTCGCCGATGAAAAAATATATAGAAACCTTAGTTGGGTTTTTAGTTATACTTTTTATAGCTGTGATTATTGATCTGTTACGAAATTCTGCTGATGTTACTTTCTTTATGGTCATGTCCGTTGTGTGCACTTTTGGCATCACTTTAATAGTCTATGTCCCGGTAGCTAGATTAATAGGCGCATTGTTTATTCGCTTATTAAAAAAAATATTTAAAAAAGAAAAAAATATTGAGCCAATAAAACCGGCTAATAAACAAATAGCTCTGATAGATTATATTAATTTAGCAAGGAAAAATAAATTAGCTGATTCGGATACAAAGAATAATTTAAAGTATCAAGGTGGCTGGCAAGATAAAGTCATTGATGACGCATTTAAACAAATAGATCAAAATAACGATTTTTTTACAACTAACAAAAATTATGAAAATAAAAGATAATTTTTTTGTAAGACAACTTCTCCATATTATCACAGGAGCTTTGATTATATTTTTGCTTGCCCTGGCCTTTGATGCGACGGATTTCTTAATAATG
>CAZXZY010000030.1:0-7778 GCA_964645825.1 uncultured Gammaproteobacteria bacterium | reverse complement strand
AAAATAAACAAAATAAAAATAACTTTGGCGTAAGTTGACCAAAAGCTATAATTAAAATTAGCAGCAGTAAAAAATAAAATAAAGCCAGAAACAGCAAAAAATAATTGCTTTTTAAAAACCAAAAAATCACTATTTTCTACATTTAAATTTAAACTATAAAGAATGCTAATACTCAGGAGCAATAAAATGGCCACTGCTAGAAACAATGACCAATCTAATTTGCGCCACTTTAAAATAAAATCCTTCATAAGTTCACTCGATCCTTGTCTGATTCAATCTGATTTCCGGCTTTAAAATTATCTTGATCTAGCCAATTAACTACCGGGGAAACTTCTGCTCTAGTGATGAATGGTAAGTCATATAACCAGACAGCAACTAAATCACGACTTTCAATAGCCGACCAATCTTCTGTCCGAATTTGATTAATAGCAACTAATCGATCACGATTATACAAAGCTATCTGCCAATCAACTGTCCATAAATTGTATAAAGATAAATTTTTAGCTTGCCAGCTAACTTGAGCTGGTAAACTAATTCCCTCTTCAGAATTATCGATAACTGGCGGAATATAAACTACACCATCAGTCTCCCACCTTATTACTGGCACCTGATTATCAAAACGACGCCAATTTACATTTATAATCTCTACATCTAAACTTTTGACTGCTTTCTGCACTTCGTAACCCAATTGAATCAATAATCTGTTTTCACCTGGGTTCAAAAATGCGGTTTGAATAGGCGCTGATTGTCCATCAACTACAAAACGATAATCCAATCTGGAAACCGACCAATCATCATTAGGATTTTGGACAGCGGCTACCAGATTATACAAACGACTATTAACAGCAAAAAACTCCCCCTCACTAACCTGAATTGCTTGTGGAGCACGCTGTTGATGATAAGCTCCCCAATCAAAAGTTTGATTTAATTTTTGTGACCATTGATCAAGAGTAGTATTACCAGTAAATCTATACACACCAAAAAATAAGATGATATACAGTATAACTAAAGCTAAAATACCAATCACCCACGCTACTTTGGTCACCATTTCTTTGTGAGTCAGCCACCAATAGCCCTTCTCCAAATCTTCGTCACTAATTCTTCGATAATCCCCCATAAAAATATTTTTAAACATCTATATTATACCTGAAGATAATGAATAATGCCAGAATTTGACTTGAAATCAAAATTATGTTTTAATGAAAATATCAACGTTCTTTGATTATGGTATCAAAGTAAACACCAGTATAAAACAAGGAGAATTACTTATGAAGTACCAAAACCCTATGTGAAGAGAAAATCAAATTAGTCATTTGGAAAATCGAATTAAGGAATTAAGCCAGGAGCTTAAAACCACCCGTGATCCAAACGACAGAGAGCTTTGTATGATAATAATCACCAATAACCGAATAATGCTAGCAGCATACTATCGTGGGAAAGCATCATAATATAAACTCTTGGGCACTAATATACTTGGTGCCTTTTTCTTTGCTCAAAATTCTCATTGTGCTATAATAAGTGTGGTAAAAATTAAAATAAAAATATGTTAGAAACATCTAAAGATGTCTTAAATTTATTGTTAGGTTTTTCTGTATTCTTAGTAGCTGTTTGGCTTTCCTGGATCTTCTACCAAATTGGACGAACAATGCAAAGCGTCAACCGCACCATGACTTCTGTCCAAAAAGCTTTTGAATCCATCAGTAAATTGGCAGACAAGGTCAAAGAAAAAACAAATTCAGCTGGCACTTATCTAGCTGTCTTGTTAAAAAGCGGCCAGCAAATTGTAGAATTCATCAAAGATAAAAAAACAAAAAAATCAAGCAAAAAGAGCAAAAACACACAATCAAAATAAAAATAAAAAACCCCACCAAAACAACCACTCCAGTTTATTAACTTTTAGGGGTTTTTATTATCTGAAAATAACATGTTTATTAACCTACATACTCATTCCCACTACAGTTTATTAGATGGCTTAGCTACCATTGACCATTTGGTGGCGGCCACAAAAGATAAGGGCGCAAATGCTCTAGCATTGACTGATCACGGAGTCATGTCTGGCGCTATCGAATTTTATCAAAAATGTAAAGCTAATGACATCAAGCCAATTATTGGTGTCGAGGCCTACATCGCTACCGGTGATATGAATGTTCGTCAACAAAAAGACAAACCATATCACCTTATTTTATTAGCTGAAAATAATGAAGGCTATAAAAATTTATTAAAACTTACTTCTCTGGCTCACTTAAATGGTTTTTACTATAAACCACGTGTTGACTGGGAAACTTTAAAAAAATACAGCAAAGGTTTGATTGCTTTAACAGCTTGCTTAGGTGGACCACTCGCTCGCCATCTCAAAAATGGCCAATACAAACAAGCTGAAGAAAACTTAAATAAATTACTTGATATTTTTGGTAAAGATAATGTTTTTTTGGAATTACAACATTTAAACAATGCTGACCAAAAAATTGTTAATCAAGAACTACGAAAAATTGCTAAAGAAAAAAATCTTCCTTTAGTAATCACTAACGACACGCACTATATTAATGCTGAAGATGATCAAGCACACGATGTTTTGCTGTGCATCCAAACCAAACACAAACAATCAGATGAAGGACGAATGAGTTATTTGGGTGAAAATTTTTCTATGCTTAGCGAGGAAGACGTGCTCAAACTTTTTCCTGATGATCAAGAGGCTATTGATAACACCGCTAAAATCGCTGAACGCTGTAACGTTGAAATAGAATTAGGTGTAATTCAATTACCGGAATATGATCTACCAGCCGGTGTGACTGCTGATGATCAATTGCGTAATGTTTGTATTGCTGGCGTCAAAACTCGTTTTGGTCATGAAGCTGACCAAATTCCTAAAGAAATTCAAGAACGACTTGATTATGAGCTTGGCATTATCGTCAAAACTGGCTATGCAGCTTACTTTTTGATCGTCCAAGACTTTGTCAATTGGGCCAAAGAAAATAAAATTGTTGTTGGACCTGGTCGTGGATCAGCTGCTGGTAGTTTAGTTTCTTATTTGGCTGGTATTACTGATATTGATCCACTGAAATATGATTTATTGTTCGAAAGATTTTTGAACCCCGAAAGAGTTTCCATGCCTGATATTGATCTTGATTTCGCCGATACTCGTCGTGATGAAGTCATTCGTTATGTAGAAAATAAATACGGCAAAGATCGAGTTTCACAAATTATTACTTTTGGAACCATGGCTGCCCGAGCTGCCGTCAGAGATGTTGGCCGAGCTTTGGGCTATAGCTACATACAGTGTGATCAAATAGCCAAAATGATTCCAATGTTCACCTCACTTCAAGATGCCTTAGACAGTGTCGATGAATTAAAAAAAATTTACGAAGAAGATCCTGATTCTCAAAGATTATTAGACATGGCACTTAAAGTTGAAGGTCTGGCTCGTCACAGCTCCGTGCATGCTTGTGGTGTTTTAATTACTAAAAACCCTCTGACCGAATATGTGCCATTACAATACGCTGCTGGCGATGATAAAACTGTTATTTCTCAATATTCACTGCATCCAGTTGAAGATCTAGGTTTATTAAAAATGGACTTCTTGGGTTTACGAAATCTGACTGTTATTGAGCAAACTTTAAAAATTATTGAAAAAACTAAAAACGTTAAAATTGACTTAGATAAACTACCCTTAAATGATCCAAAAACTTTCAAACTTTTACAACGCGGCGATACTACTGGAGTTTTCCAGCTAGAATCAGGCGGGATGAAACGCTATTTGAAAATGCTAAAAGCTTCTTCTCTAGAAGATATTATTGCTATGGTGGCCCTCTATCGCCCTGGTCCAATGGAATTTATCCCTGATTTTATTGCCTCAAAACATGGTAAAAAAGTTGTAAAATATTTACACCCAAAATTAGAACCAATCTTAGCTAACACTTACGGCATTGCGATTTACCAAGAGCAAATTATGCACATTGCCCGACAACTTGCTGGCTTTACCTATGGCCAAGCTGATGTGCTACGTAAAGCGGTTGGTAAAAAAATTAAAGAACTGCTAGACGAACAAGAAGAAACCATGGTTCAAGGCATGGTTAATAACGGCATTGAGAAAAAAACTGCTCAAAAAATTTGGGAATTTATCATTCCTTTTGCTCGTTATGGTTTCAACCGTTCTCATGCTGCTTGCTATGCGATGATTGCTTATCAGACAGCTTATCTAAAAGCAAACTACCCAGCTGCTTTTATGGCCGCTCTACTTACCTCTGACCAAGACAATATTGATCGAGTAACCATTGAAATCAACGAATGTCGTAAAATGGGCATGGAAGTTATGCAGCCCGATGTTAATGAAAGTTTTGCTACTTTTGCGGTGATCAATGATGGACAAGATAATAAAATCCGCTTTGGTTTAAACGCTATCAAAAATGTAGGGCATCACATTGCAGAAGTTATCGTTGAAGAAAGAAAAGCAAACGGCACATACAAATCTTTAGAGGATTTTTTGAATCGCATCAAAGACAAAGACTTGAATCGTAAATCGATGGAAAGTTTGATGAAGTGTGGAGCCTTTGACAATTTCTTAGAACGCGGACAAGCACTGGGAAATTTGGAAAGAATGATAGACTTTAACAAAAAAATTCAAAACGAAGCAAAAACTGGACAAAATAATTTATTCTCTGGTTTGCCATTAGCCGCTCCTGTCTTTTCACTAAAATTAGATCCCCATCCTGATATTTTAGTCGCCCAAAAACTATCTTGGGAAAAAGAATTACTAGGACTATATTTGAGCGATCATCCTTTTAAAGACTATTTTCAATTATTAAAAAAACAAATCACTCCCTTAAATAATTTAAAACAAAAACAAGATAAAGTGGTAAAAATAGCTGGCATCATCACTAACATTCAAAAAATTGTTACTCAACGTGGTAAAGCTATGCTTTTTGTCAGTATTGAAGACTCTACTGATAGCGTAGAGCTGCTAGTATTTCCAAAAATCTTAGAACAAAACTCAATTCTTTGGCAAGATGAAAATATGATGGTAGTAACTGGCAAAGTATCAGATAAAGACGGTCAAGCAAAAATCTTAGTAGAAAAAGGAGAGATACTAAGTGAAAAAACTATTCAAGAATTACAAAAAAATCATTTGTCTGCTTATAAACTCTGGCTAAACCTACCAATTGGCTTCGATAAAGACAAAATGCAAGAATTGAAAAAAACCTTAGACCAATTTCCTGGCGAAGCACCAGTTTATTTAAAAATTAATAATGGCCATACTAGAAAGATAAAAACTGATATCAAAGTGTTACCAGACCAAAAACTTAAAGAAAAAATCATTAGTCTCTTAGGAGAAGGCACTTGGACACTGCAAGATTAATTAGCTATAATAAAGATAATCATTAAGAAAAAGCTATGACAAAACAATACCGTACCAAACAGAAGGTTTACAGTAAAATTGTAGGATTATTTTTACTACTGACTATTGCCGCTATATTTATTATTATGCATTTTGCTTTAGCTAAAGTAACCATTAAAATATACTCCCAGGTTGAACAAAAAGATTATAATGGCTTGATAGAATTGCTACCTGAAAACTCACTAGACATTACCGAAACTAACATTTTAGGCCGCTTAATGAAAAAAGAGTTAGAGCTAACAGTCACTGTACCAAGCGAAAAAACAGCTCAACAATCTGAAAAAGCTGGTGGTTATGTCACTATTATTAATAACTATTCAAAAAATCAGGCACTTGTTGCCACTACTCGCCTATTAACTCCTGATAATAAACTATATCGTATCCAAGAAAAAATAAATGTGCCGGCCGGTGGGCAAGTGCAAGTGTGGGCTGAGGCTGATCAGTCAGGCGAACAATTTGTCATTGGCGCTACTTCGATGATTATTCCTGGACTTTGGGAAGGCTTGCAAGATAAAATATATGCTGAAACTGATGGCATGGCCTTAACTAGCCTGCCAATCTACAAAGTGACCGCTAATACTCTGACTGCTGCTCAAGAAGAATTAAATAAACAAGCCACAGAACAAGGCGTAACGGCAATCAATGAATTGTTATCAAAAAATTTATACATTGATGACGCGCGAACTTATTTAGAAAATCAAACCATCGAATCATCACAAATTGGTGAAACTACACCAACTACTTCTCTAAGTCAAAAAATAAACGTCTACGGTCTGGTTTTTGATCAAGAAAATTTATTAGAAATTAGTCAAAATAAGTTTACCAACGAAGCACCAGGTGGTGAAAAAATATTAGAATTTTTGGATGACACTTTTGTTTATGAAATTATAGAAATTTATCCTGATCGTCAGCAAGCAGTAATTGAAGTTGACCTATCAGCTAACGTCAGCTCTAATCAACATATGTTTGACTTAGACAAAGATCAACTAGTCGGACAAACTGAAGAAGGAATAAATGATTATTTATCGCAATTCAAGATAGATAAAGCGGAAGTTGACTTCTTCCCTTTCTGGGTCAAAAAAGTTCCAAAATTTAAAGATCATATTATAATAGAATAAAGCTACTTAAACATCCCGCCTAGCGGGATGTTTTTATACATTGACAAAATTCATTAAACATGCTATACTAATATATTCAAAGGTTCTTACTATACAAAAGGAGATTTATTATGCTGGACACAATTATTGTCTTTGTAACTTTTATCATTTGGCTATTTACTGCCAATTTTGCTACAACAACGCTTGTTATCAGTTTAACCAAATTTAAATTCCGTGATTGGAATTGGCTGATGATCGTTAGTTCACTCGCATTCACCGTATGGTCCATATATGCCATACTTGGATACACAACTCCATATGTGTCCATGCTAGACATAGCCATCAATGTCCAATTTAGCTGGATGTTCTTGATTGCTGCTAGCTTGATGCTCCGAAGGACCAACGACAACAGAAGGGAAAATCAAATGATTTATGAAGCCCCTCTGATGGAGTATGTCTACTAGCTGATCTCTCTATGCCCCGTTTACCACGACGGGGCCTATTTTTTTGACTTTTTTGATATATAGGCTATACTAAATAAGCTAAATAAGTAATTGGAATGGCTACCAACCGTTCTACTCTCTCTGAGTATCCCAAAAGACTAAGCTTATTGGTCAATTAAATAAATTAAGTAAAATGTTTGGGTGGAACCGTCTACAAATTGTGGACCCCAAGACTAACTAGTCTTGGTTTTTTTAATGTAAAAATATGGAAAAAGAAGATAAAATGTTTAGTAAGCGTCACTCTTTGGCTCACGTTTTAGCCATGGCAATTTTAAAAAAATTTCCTGATGCTAAACTTGGAGTTGGCCCAGTAATAGAAAATGGATTCTATTATGATTTTTTGTTGCCGGATAAGCTTTCTGATACTGATTTGCCAAAACTGCAAAAAGAAATGAAAAAAATAATTCAGCAAAAAGTTGAATTCAAAAAAACAGTTGTCTCTCGAGATGATTCAATCAAAGCAGCCAAAGCCGAAAATCAAAATTTTAAAGTTGAATTAATAGAAGATTTACCAGTTGATGAAGAATTAAGTTTTTATTCATCAAATGATTTTAGTGACTTATGTCGTGGACCACACGTAGCTGACAGCTCTGAAATAAATCCAAATGCTTTTGCTCTCACTCATATCGCTGGTGCTTATTGGCGGGGTGATGAAAAAAGAGAAATGCTTACGCGTGTTTATGGCGTTGCTTTTGAAACTAAAGAAGAGCTAGAAAATCACCTTGCTATGCTAGAAGAAGCTAAAAAACGTGATCATCGTAAAATTGGTAAAGAACAAGAATTATT
>CAZXZY010000029.1:0-7928 GCA_964645825.1 uncultured Gammaproteobacteria bacterium | reverse complement strand
TGAAAATAAATTTCAGCTACTTGATCAAAATAAATTTCTTCTTGATCCCAATCAGCTAAATACAAACTACGCGTACTAGAAGCCACATCATGCAAGGCTAAACCTTGTAAGACAATACTCTGTTTCTTTTCTAAGTCCATCAATTGTCCTGGTCCATAAATTATCGGCGCGGAATTAATAGCATAGTTAAATAAACCTGCTGTCGGCTCCTGACTTATAAACCATTCGTTATTCGAATCATCCCAGGCCATGGATTGGCCTTCGGGAATTTTTTCATAATCAATTTCTTGCCACACTTCTTGTAGTGGCGTCAACAAACGTACTTGATCATTACTATTGTTCAGAGTCAGCCCGCTTTCTTCTCTAGAAACTATCAGAAAACCTCCCGACAAAATTAATGTGCTAGTAGAAAAAACATAAGGTCGACTACCACCATCTTGGTCGTCTAGATGCCAAGCTAATAAGTCTATGTTTTTATTTGACTTATTTTGTAGTTCAATCCATTCATAATCATCTGAACCAACTGGATTGGGAATAAATTCAGAAATTATTAAATCTGATAAATCAAAATCAATGGGCTGAACATCCTGAATATCTAGATCTAACTCTAATTCTAAAATATTAATTAATAAACTAACTTCGTCTTCCTCGCCCTCACTGTCTGTGACTTTTAGTTTGACTAAATAATTTCCAGCAGCTTGATAAATATGGTTTTCTTTTGCTTCGTCACCTGTGGTTTCATCACCAAAATCCCAAACATACTCTAAGTCACTTTCTTCTGGATCAGAAGAATCTTCAGCTGATAAAATTATTTTCTCACCCACCACTAAATCTTTAGATAATAAATCTATTTTGGCTTGTGGCGATAGATTGGCGATAAATTCATTATCTTCGCCTGGCGTTAAAGCACTGGTCCATAAAAAATTATCTAGATTCATGTTTTCTCGAGCATAACTTTTGTCTTCTAGCGCTACACCACTGTATTCAATTATTTCTAATAGTTCTTCTTCTGGATCATAAAGTTTTACGGCGTCACCACCAGTATTATTAAGAGAGATCCCAGTGAAGCTTTTATCTAAAATTAAATATTCTTGAGCCGCGATGTTTAAGTTTTCATCTTCAGCAATTGTAAATATTCGTGCTGAATTATCTTGCAATTTAAAACCACCCAAATCTATGGTTTCTTCGCCTTTGTTAAAAAGTTCAATCCATTCGTTGTTATCACTACCTGCTGGATTAGGCAAAAATTCTGAAATGATAATATCGTCCCAGGGATTGAGCGGCGGAGGTGGTGTGCCGCCTCCGCCGGGATCATCTTCGTCTTCTTCGATCTCTTCATCTTCAGCTAATACTTCTACCAAACAAGTAGCTGTGCCCTCTAATTCTCCGTTGGAAACCAATAAGCTAACATTATAATTATTTACTTCTGTCCAAATATGATAAGCCTGTGATGACGTAGCTGTTGTGCCATCTAAAAAATCCCACAAAAATGTTAATGATAGATTCTGTGGATCAGTAGATTGTGAAGCATCGAAAAATCCCTCTTCTTCAACTAATAAACTTTCCGGACAACTAATAATTGCCTGTGGCACTAAAACTTCTTCTTGCACTTGACCATCACTATTAGCCTGCCCCGGAGTTCCGTTTTCAATCGAGCTTTCTTGCCAGTTTTCTTGACTTGAGTCTTGGGTCAAATTTATTTTTTCTAAACTAAACCCTGTACCATTAGCACCCCACACAGAATCATAACTTGCCTCTACTGGATAATTATCACCACCGTCAAAACTCAAAGCAATACTTGAGCTAGAATTTACTAAGCTCATGACAGTGTCAAAAACTGTGCCGCTAAATTCTGGATAATCTATCAAAAATTGATCGGCATCAGCAGCTAAAACAAAAAATTCTTGAGCAGCAACCGTAGTCGTGCCCTGTGTCAAGTTTAAAGTATGATTTGAACCATCAAAAAAACGCCAAGCTTGCCCACCTGAGCCAGGCGTTACTATGATCTCTTCTACTCCCCCATTATAAATTTCAATCCATTCATGTCCTGAGTCACCACCTGGTAGATCATACATAATTTCAGAAATTATTAAATCCGTTTCAACAGCAAAAACCTTGGGACAAAATGGCACACCAAAAAATATTAATCCCGCCACAAAAACGGATAACAAAATCGTTTTCTTCATTTTATTAAATTTTAATTGTTAAATATTTATAATTCCTCGATATCTTTTTTGGCTAGATATTTTTTTATTTTCTTAAATTCGTTAATAACTCTACTTTTATCTTCTACTTTTTTCCACCAATTATTTTTATCAAACCCATAGGCGTCATAAGTAGCTACATAAAATTTTATATATTTGGGAAAATATTTTTTTAAAGTCATCAATGCTCTTCGCGCATGATAATTTTTAGCAATAATTAAAATGCTTTTAATATTCTTTAATTTATTTTTTTCTTCTAATAATTTTTTGGAGAACAAAACATTTTCTAAGGTATTGGTCGACTTATTTTCTAATAATAATTTATCTAGAGGCAATCCTATTTTTATTAATTGCTCAGCTATAGATTCTGCTTCATTTACACTATCGGTAAATTTATGGCCACCCGAAATTAAAATATTGTTGAACAACTTCTTTAGCCACAACTCATGGGTTAGCTCTACTAATTTTTCATGATTATTAGTACCAAAAATAAACGCCAAATCCGCCTGATTTAGCTGACTATCTAAAAAAATATACCTGGTTATTTTTTTCTTATTTATGATCATACTCAAATCATAGCAAATTATAAAAATAAGCCCAAGCAGTCGCCCACCTGGGCTTATTGTTTATCCTATATTTTCACAAACTTGACTATACTGTTCTGCTTGAGTTTCACTATAAATAACTAGCGAAACTAATGTTTCATACCACAGCATCAATTTTAGTGCCTGACCGTAATTCATTCCTTGTTTACATTTTTGTAGAAAATTCATTGCTGGCGTAGAATCGACATTATATATATCATCAAAATGTTTAAAGCATTGTATTAAATCTGATGGGGAACATATATAATGTAGAGAATGCTTACACGCATAACGTGTCAGTGCGTTGCCTGGGCCATGCAACAATTTACTTACAAAAATTCTGGCCTCCGTCTTACTTAAGGTCCTCACTAATTGCCTACGACAAATAGTCCTGTTGTCTAGCAAAACATAAGTCGTCATGTCTGCAAAACTTGCAAGCTCTGTTCTGTTGCAGCTTGATTCAATGCACATACTACCCTTAATGTCTTTGCCGGAAACCAGCGAGGGATTATACCTTGGATACCACAGTGGCGATTGCATGTTGGTCACCTCATCCATGGTATGAGGCACCAAATCAATATCACAATCTGTGCTTAAACATAATTCTCTTCTCAAATCACGTAGTTCTTGATAGACACCAGGCTCAACAACACCCCTTCTACTTGGTATCATAACTGCTATATCTAAATCTTCTGAATCATGATTAAAAAACCAAGACCCATAAACTCGAGCTGAAATGATGTGTTGATTGTCACCCAATGATTTTGCCACACACTCAACAATTTTTTGCTTCTTCATTGTTCTTCTCCTTGGTGTTTGTGATAAATTGTGAAAGAGCTTTTCTTCATTTTAATTGCTTAGCTTTAGGAAAAGTTGCAGCCAACAGGCCGAGGCTCCAACCCTTCCCTAAAAATAATCAAATTATTCTGCTAATTTAATTTCTTCTACTTCAATATCTTCACGTGCTGTTTCGTCTCCGGCGGATTCTTTTTTCTGACTACCGCCTAACATGATCAAATCTGAGGCAATAATTTCTGTGGTGTATTTTTTCTGGCCGTCCTTATCTTCCCAGCTTCTATTTTGTAAACGCCCCTCTAAATAAACCTTGGAGCCCTTCTTTAAATAAGTGGAAATAATCTCTGCTAAGTGTCCCCAGGCCACAACTTTGTGAAAATCGGCACGACTCTTCTTTTCTTTAGTTTTTACATCTCGCCAATTATAATTAGTAGCAACACTAAAAGCCGTTACTCCTTGCCCAGAAGGTATGTTTCTTAATTCTGGATCTTGAGTTAAATTGCCAATTAAACTTACTTTATTTAAGTCCATAATCGCTTTTCTCCTTTCTTTTCTTTAAAAATTATTAAATAGCTATTGACAAAATCGACTATTTTGTCTATTATAACGATGAAGGCTAACTAGTTTAGCCCTCAAAATCGCTTTTCTTCATGAAAAACCAGCCACTTGTGGCTGGTTTTTCGCATAGCTTTATATCTTCTCTCTACATCTAAACTACTGAGGCCATAAAATCTACCGTTGTTTTCAGCGGTTTTTTGATTAAATAGATATTCAACGAGTATTTCTATTGAACTTTTCATACTTAAATTTAATCAAAAATGATGTTTCCCTGTTTTATTTTTGTTTTTCCTAAGCCGTCGTTTGTTTAATAGACGGCTACTCCTCCTCTTCCATATTAACAAATATAAAATATCTGTCAAGGATAATAAAAAATGACTAATTTTAGTCAAAAAGAAAAACACCCCACTTATCACTAAGTTGAGTGTTTGCTTAACGCCCTATGATCATAACATCATAGAAAAGTAGGATCGCCGGAAAAAGCCAAAAAAAGATTGAGATGATGGATGCCAAAATGCGCGCAGCATTGTCCCACAAACAAACCGCTTCTTGTTTTTTTCTTTGCGGTCTGAATAGAAGAGCCAATGCCCAAGACAGAATAATAACCAACATCGCATAGAGTCCAAAATGAGTGTTCCAAAATCCCGCCCACTCAAACGGTAATGTGAGCAAATCCATGATGCAGTCCTCCTCTTTCTGTAAAAATAGCCGTTTATTTTATTATAAAGCCTATACTTTAAATCGGTCAATTATTTTATATATTTTTTTAAAAAACTCTGTCGATGTATTTCACAAATACCATTTTTTACTACTAAGTCTAAATGCTGCTTGGTTCCATAACCTTTATGTTTAGCAAAATCATAAGATGGGTATTTATCATGCCAATCTTGCATTAAATTATCTCGATAAACTTTTGCCAAAATAGAAGCGGCTGCAATTTCTGCAAACTTACTCTCGCCTTTTATATGAAATTCTATTTTTTTATTTTTAATGTAGTTGTGAGCACCGCCAACGTGATCGGCTAAAATTTTACCTTCAAAATTTTTTATTTTTTTTAATAAATTGTCGGCGGCTCGTTCTACCACTAAACAGTTCGCAGATTGAATTCCTATTTTATCTATTTCTTGATTGTCTATTTCAGCAATTGCCCAGATAAAATTATTTTTTAGTAACTTAAAAAGTTCTTCTCTTTTTTTAGCTGTTAATTTTTTTGAATCTTTTACTTGTTTCAAAATTTCTAATTCATTTTCCTGTCCACGTGATAAACAAGCCACAGCTACTATCGGACCAGCCACGCAACCACGACCAACTTCATCTATTCCAATGATATAATTTTTACTCATGATTAAATTATAGCATAAAAAATAACCCGACGAATGCCGAGTTATTTTAAATTTAATTTCTAATTTGAGAAGCTTTATCTATTCTCTCTAGCGCTTTTATAAAAGCGGCCGTTCTAAAATTTACTTTGTACTCCTCTGCTGCTTGCACTATAGATTGATAAGCGGGAATCATTCGTTCTTTTAATTCACTATCGACTTCTTCTTCGCTCCAATAATTATTACTGGTGTTTTGTAACCATTCAAAATAAGAAACAGTTACGCCTCCGGCGTTGGCCAAAACATCTGGAATGACCAAGACCTGTTTTCCATGTAGAATCTCATCTGCCTCAGGTGTAGTGGGACCGTTTGCAAGTTCGACAATTATTTTTGCTTGAATATTTTCTGCGTTGTCTTTAGTAATTTGATTTTCTAAAGCAGCTGGAACTAAAATATCTACGTCTAAAGAAAATAATTCTTCTGTACTTATTTCTTTAGCGCCTTTAAAATTTTTCACCTCTCTAGAACTAGTCTTGTGCTCTTGAAGTTTGTCTATATCCAATCCAGATTTATTATAAATAGTTGACTTGGAATCAGCGACCGCTACAACTTTGTAACCGGCATCAAATAAAAGTTTAGCCATGATCGCTCCGGCATTACCAAAACCTTGAACAGCAACAGTTAATTTTTCTGGCTTTAGATTTTTTTCACGAACCGCTTCCTGCAAAACATAAAATCCGCCCATTGCAGTAGCTGATCCCCTACCTTTTGATCCGCCAAACTCTAGTGGCTTTCCAGTCACTACACCAATGGCCGGATGCCCAACTAATTTTGAATATTCATCAGCCATCCAAGCCATGATTTGTGGATTGGTATAAACATCGGGAGCAGGAATATCTTTTTCTGGTCCAATCACTGGACGAAAAGCACGAATCCAAGCCCTGGATAATCTTTCGATTTCATTTTCACTCAAAACTTTTGGATCAACTATTACACCGCCTTTACCGCCGCCCATAGGAATATCCACTACGGCACATTTTATAGCCATCCAAAAACTCAAAGCCTTTACTTCATCAAGGTCAACTTGGGGATGAAAACGAATTCCACCTTTGTATGGCCCGCGAGCACTATTATATTGGACGCGATAAGATTGAAAAGTTTCTAAACTTCCATCATCCATACGCACTGGCAAAGTGGCTTGAGTTATTTTTTCTGGATTACTTAATTTCAAAAGGGTTTCGGAATTAAGATCCATAATTTTAGCGGCAGTTTCTAATTGCCGTAAAGCATTATCGTAAGCATTCATAAATTTATTTTTTAGTTTCCTGTTTTTTCCAATCTGGAGTCAAAACTTTATCACCTTGTAAAAATCTTGCGGCCTGCAAAGCGGCCTTTGATCCTTCGCCAGCAGAAATCACTGCTTGCTTATAAGTAATGTCTGTCACATCACCAGCTGCAAAAAGTCCTGGGGTTTTAGTTTCACAATCACGAGAAATTTTTATCTCTTTACGATCAGTGTATTCAACCAAATCACCTAGCCAAGCTGTTTTAGCTATGTGTCCAATCTCGACGAACACTCCATCTACTTTTAATTCTACTGTTTTCTCATCATTAGTTTTATAAACCAATTTTTCAACTTTATTTTCACCGATAATTTTAACTGTATTGGCATTAAAAATAATTTCAATATTTTTAGCAGCATTCATTTCATCAATCAAGGTCTGCTCTCCTCTAAATTTATCTCCTCGGTGTAAAACATAAACCTTGTTAGCAATTTTGCTCATATATTCAGCTGCATCTAAAGCTGAATTTCCACCACCAACCACTACTATGTCTTTTCCTTTGTACAATGGTCCATCACAAGTAGCACAATATGCCACACCCTTGCCAATCAACTCTTTTTCACCTGGAACTTCCAAATTTCTTGGTGTTAAACCAAAGCCTAAAATGATTGCTTTTGCTTGAAATTTTTTATCGTTAATAGTTTTAACAGTGAAAAGTTTATCTTCTTTTATTATCTCTGTTACTTCCGTCATTTCAAATTCAGCGCCAGATTTTTTGGCTTGATTTTGAAAATTTTGCATTAATTCCAAGCCACCAACTGACTCAAAGCCTGGATAATTTTCAATAATGTCTGTCCAAGCCGCTTGGCCACCAATGTCTTTGGAAATAACTAAAGTTTTTAGTGCTCGACGAGCTGTATAAGTGGCTGAAGTCAATCCAGATGGACCAGCTCCAACTATAATGACATCATAAATCATTTCTGCCATAAGATTATTTCAAGTGGTTATTAACCTTGTCTGTTAAGTCGGCTTTTTGTTGTAGACCCATCGCCTCTTCTACCATTTTTCCATCTTTAAAAATCTTAATGGTCGGAATGCTCATTACTGCAAACTCTTGTGCGGTAGCTTGGCTCTCGTCAACGTTTAATTTTGTGATTTTTACTTTATCGTTGCCTTTAAAATCTT
>CAZXZY010000028.1:0-8027 GCA_964645825.1 uncultured Gammaproteobacteria bacterium | reverse complement strand
ACTACAAAGGCAGAGAAAGTGAAGTTTTAGGCATAGCCAAACACAGTGAAACTTTAGAAAAATTAGTTATTTATAAACACACTGATGATGACAGCATATGGGCTCGGCCACTAACTATGTTTTTAGAAAATGTAGAAATTAATAGGCGGTCTATACCGAGATTTAAATATATAGGAGAATAAAAAATTGCTCAATTCATAAGCTAGTGCTAATATTACCATAAATAAATATCTTATATGCATTGGGTGCTATTCGCGATGTTAGGCGCATTCTTTGATGCTACTTATTACGCGCTAATCAAAAAGAATTTAACCAAAATTAACCCATATATTTTATCCACGGGTATTTTTCTTATCGCCAGCATTATTTTATTTACAAGCTCCTACATAAAAGGCTTACCTGCCATAGGACCCGACTTCTATCTTGCTGTTTTAGTCACCAGCATCTTAAATATCCTAGCTGTTTTACTATATTTTAAAGCCCTTAAAACAACTGACCTATCACTGGCCATCCCCATTATTTCCTTTACTCCTATTTTTTTAGTCTTAACTGCTTTTTTAATATTAAAAGAAGTGCCAACTACTGCGGGCATCTTTGGCATCGGTCTAATTGTGTTAGGCTCATATATCTTAAACATCAAAAAAGAAAAAACTAATATTCTAAAGCCAATAAGCTCTCTCTTCAAAAATCGTGGCTCTTTATATATGTTATTAGTTGCTTTTCTATATAGCCTATCAACCAACTATGATAAAATAGCTATTCAAAATTCTAACCCCATTTTTGCTTCTGCTATTATTTGTCTATTTATTAGTATGACTTTTTTTATTATTAGCCTGCTTACGTCCAGAAATGAATTGCCACAAATCAAACATCACTATAAAATATTTATTCTCGCTGGCATAATTATGGCACTGGCCTACATTACTATCAACATTGCTTTAAGCATGCAAGTAGTATCCTACGTCATAGCTATAAAAAGATTGAGCATCCTCTTTAGTATTATGTATGGCGCCTTATTATTCAAAGAACAAAATATAAAACAGCGCAGTGGCGGAGCATTGATTATGTTAATTGGATTTATTTTAATAATACTATTTTAGTGGTCAAAACCCAAAAAGTATGGCAAAATGATAGTAGTAAATAAAAATATATGAGTGATGACAATAAAAAAATAAAGGACTTTTTGAACTCCTCTGACAAGGAGTTATTAATGATTATTAATAAACAATACGGCACCCCAAATTCTGAATTAGCTAAGGCTGTTTTGAATTATAGAAGCTACGACACCATGGTAGAGTTGACTCAAACCTTCAAAGAAAACACTCAAGCTGCTCGCAAATACAACCGCTATATGTTTTGGGTAGCTACCTTTATGGCTAGCATTGCTGTCTTACAGCTAATACTTATCTTAACACCGTTTATTGTTTAAAAATAAAACTCGCTCTAGTTTCCTAGAACGAGTTGTTTGCCGATCACATTGATCAGACAACTTCACTGCTGCCGCCACCAATAATGACCGCGCCATCATTGGACTCAACAACCCCTTCGATGTCCTGTGTCTCACCTAACTTCTTCACTCGTTCTACAAAGTAAAAGAGCGGGATTCCTTTTACTACCCCTTGAGGTAACATACAAGGCACCTTAGCAATACCATAAGGAAAATCATCCGCCAAGAACTGCCCTTCCGTGTCACTGAATACCATCAGAGAGACCACAACCACATTTCCATTATCATCACGAAGCTGAACTCGCCACACTTCTCCAGGCTGAGGACTGGGCAACTCTTTCTTCACTACCTGCGGTGATAAATCAGGTAAATGCTTCAATACGTGCTTGGTCATTCTGTCAGCCATGATATTCTCCTTTAGACTAAAACGTTCATTAATTAATTTACTTATACATTATTAATAATATCTCGTCAAATGAAAAAAGACTTGGGCAAAATTCATATATATACTGGCAATGGCAAGGGTAAGAGCACTGCCGGACTAGGTCTAGCTATTCGCGCTTTGGGTCACAATCTTAAAGTTGGTATTATTTATTTTGATAAAGGTGGCGATATTTATAATGAAAGAAAAATACTAGATGAATTAAAAGAAAAACATCCTGAAAAACTAATTTATCAAGCCTTTGGTACACAAAGAATGGTTGAAGGAAAAGGTTTTCGTTTTGAAAACCTAGCAGAAGATTTAACTGAAGCCGATAAGGCTCTGGCTACTGCCGGTGAATGGTTTCAACAAGATTTTGATCTAATTATTCTAGACGAGTTAAATACTACAGTTAAAACGGGCTTATTAAAAATAAAAAATATTTTATCAGTCATCAAGGCTAAACCGGAAAAACTAGAGCTAGCCTTGACTGGACGTTATTGTCCAGCCGAACTTTTGGATGTAGCGGACCTTGTGACTGAGATGACTGAAGTCAAACATTATGCTCATAACGGCATCATGGCACGCCCAGGAATAGATTATTAAATTATTAAAATATGCCTAAAATTACAAAAATCCTATCCTATACCTTACTAATTCTAGCAGCGCTTGTTGTTACCATATTATGGCAAGCTAAAACTGCTTCTGCCCCTCATTTTGAAGATACTGCCAATTATGATTTGAATATAGAATTTATATTTGACAAGCAAGGCTCTATTTCGCTACAATATCCTTACTCTGTTGAAAAAGCTGAAAATTTATTGACTGTTACTGAAAATTTAGCCGCTCAACAAGGCTGGGAAATTGATAGTGAAGATTATGATGATTTGGGTATTTTGATTACTCAGATCAAAGATCTAAAAAATGGCCAAAATCAAAAATATTGGCAATATTATATAAATGAAGCCATGCCAATGGTTTCAGTCGATAATTATTTCCCACAAAAAAATGACAATATTAAATGGATATTCGATAAATCAGAATTTTAAAACACAATGAATAACAGACAAAACTTTATTCTTATTCTTATCTTGAGTGCCATCGTTATTGCGGCTCGCTTAATTCCTCATGTACCAAATTTCTCTCCTTTAGCAGCCGTCATTTTATTTTCCGCAATTTATGCTAAAGATACTAAATATTTAATATTACCTTTTATTGCTTTATTGGTATCTGACTTTTTTATTGGTTTCTATCATCTTGGTATCATGCTGTCAGTCTATGGTTCACTAGCTGCCATATTATTTTTGGGTATGTGGGTCAAAAAATACAAAAGTATCCCTAACACTGTGACCGCTGCCTTAGGATCTGGATTATTTTTCTTTCTAATCACTAATTTTGCTGTCTGGTATTTTGGCAATTGGTATGCTCATGACCTGTCTGGCTTAATGTTAAGCTATGCTATGGCTATTCCTTTCTTCAAACAGACTATCTTAAGCAACCTGTTATACACTGGTTTACTTGTTGGTACTTATGAAGTGGCACAAACTGCTATCCAACAAAAAAAGATCATTACCAGTAAATAATCTAATCAAAATACTCAATAATTTCCATTTTGTTTTGAACAAAATGGTTTTTTGTTATCAACAAAATATGTTATAATAAAGCTAAGTTTAAAAAAAGAAAATAAAAAAAATGAACATCAACGATTTATTTAAAATCGCCACAAAAAGTAAAGCTTCTGATCTACATATCATTGTCGGCAAACCTCCGATAGTGCGTATTGATGGCGAACTAAGAAATATTCCAAATACAGAAAATGTCAGCCGAGCTGAAGCCGAAAAATTAATTTTTAGCATCATCACTGAAAAACAAAAAGCTAAATTTGTTGAAGAAAAAGAACTCGATATTTCTTATGAAATCACTGGCTATTCTCGCTATCGAGTTAACCTACATTGGGAAAAAGACAATGTCGGCATGGTTGCTCGTGTTATTTCCTCTACTATTCCTAGCATGGAAGATCTCGGCCTACCGCCAGTTGTCCATCGCTTGATAGAAAAACAACAAGGTTTGATTTTGATCACTGGACCTACTGGTTGTGGTAAATCTACTACTCTAGCTGCTTTAGTTGAACGTATCAATAAAATCCGTTTTGCCAATATTATCACTCTAGAAGATCCGATAGAATATATTTTTAAACCTGAAAAAAGCATCATCAAACAAAGACAATTGGGTACTGACATGACTACTTTTGGCAACGCCTTGAAACATGTCCTAAGACAAGATCCAAACGTAATTATGGTTGGTGAGATGCGTGATCTGGAAACTATTGGTGCTACTATTACTTTGGCTGAAACTGGTCACCTAGTCTTGGCTACTCTGCATACTCACAATGCTGCTCAAACCATCGATCGTATTATTGATGTTTTTCCACCACACCAACAAGCTCAGGTGCGTTTACAATTATCTATGTCATTAAGCGGCGTTATTTCCCAAAGATTATTACCAAAGGCTGGCGGTGGTCGAATAGCTGCCCGTGAAATATTGATCAACACTCCAGCAGTTGCTAATATTATACGTGAAAACAAAATCCCACAGATCAAAACCGTTATTCAAACTTCAGCTGATGTTGGCATGTTTTCTATGGATCAAAATATTAATGAATTACTCAAAAATAATCTGATTGAAGAGCCGATTGCCATGGCTCATCTTACAAGTACTCAAAAATAACCATGAACGGCTTTGACTTAGAAAAAACTCCCCTCTTAAAAAATCTAACTAAGATGGAGATCAAGGTTGTGGCCGGTTTTTTATTGGAAAAAAATTATTCTAACGGAGATTTGATTTTCAAAAAAGATACTATTCGAGACAAGGTCATTATTATTAAAAATGGTTTGGTGCAACTCAAAACTGATGTTGCTGACCATCAAGAAACAATCGCCCTGTTTAAAGATGGTGACTTTTTGGGAGAAATGGCTTTTTTGGAAAAAGGCAGCAAACATAATCACACTTTAGAAGTAGCTAGCCCTCGCCTTACTACCTTAGAATTATCTGTTTACAACTGGTACAAAATCTTAAAAACTCAACCAGTGATTGCCCAAAAAATTTATCATAATATCGGCACTGATTTAAAAAAACGCTTAGACCATGCCAATAACAAATTAGTTACTTTATTTGCTGGCGGTAAAATTATTGCTTTGTATGACAATTTGCTAGAAATTAGCCAACACATTGTCGAGGTAATTAATAGAGTCATCCCAACCAACAAGGCCTTGTTTCTCACTGTTTCTCAAACTAGCCAAAAACTAATTGTCCAACATAGCGTTGGCTATAAAAATCTGCCAGCTAACACTTATATTGATATCAACAAGGATCCACTTCTAGGAAAATTATACAAAGAACCAAGTACCAAAATTTTCCACCGTGATGATTGGACAAAAGAATATATAAATTTGCCTTATACTGCTAATGCATTAATCGTCTCCCCTATTACTCTTGGTAAAAAAGCGATCGGTTTTATTATTTTAGGAGATAAAAGTAATGGCCGAGGTTTCAGCATGAATAACCAAATATTATTAGGTGCCATCGCTACTCAAATCGCTCCAGCTCTAGAAGAACAACGCCTACTCACCTTACAGGCCTCAGCTGAAGACCTAAAGCGGGTTTATATCGATCCATTTTATAGTAATTGATTTTTATACACTTTTCTGATAATCTAATCCCCATGCACCCGTAGCTCAATGGATAGAGCACTTGGCTTCGGACCAAGGGGCTGTAGGTTCGACTCCTGCCGGGTGCACCACTTTACAGCTTGTAATTAGGCTGTTTTTTTGCTAAATTAAGGCTATGGAATTCAAATATAAAGAGGATCAAAAAATTAGACTAGATAAATTTTTGACTGACAGCCTACCTGAACAAACTCGTAGTCAGCTCAAAAAAATAATCTTATCAGGACAAGTATCGGTCAATGACCAAGAATGCTCTGTTCATCGTTGGTTAAAAAAAGATGACGTAGTAAAAATTTCTAAAAATAAAACAAGGGTTGTAAAACAGGAAATACCAAAAAAATTACAGCCAAGCATTGTTACTCAAACTGAGGATTACTTAATAATAGAAAAACCGGCTAGACTGTTAGTTCACCCAACTGAAAAATTAGAGACTGACACACTAGCTGATTGGTTACGTGATAATTTTCCTGGCATCGAAAAAATTGGTGACGAACCAATGCGTCCCGGCATTGTCCATCGCTTGGACAAAGATGTTTCTGGCTTGATGGTTATTGCTTTAAATAATCCATCTTTTGATCACCTAAAAAAACAATTTCAAGAACGAACTATTAAAAAAGAATATTTAGCCCTGGTGCATGGTGCTATGAGAGAAAGTGAAGGTGAAATTAATGCGCCAATAGAAAGGGATCGAGATACTGGCTTGATGAAAGTACAAAGAGTTTTGAAAGCTGGCAAGACTGCAATCACTACTTACAAAATAGAAAAAAAATTTATTAATTATACTTTGATTAAA
This sequence comes from uncultured Gammaproteobacteria bacterium, assembly GCA_964645825.1. GTDB lineage: Bacteria > Patescibacteriota > Patescibacteriia > UBA1558 > GWA2-36-10 > JABIAL01. Next base: position 1,641 of record CAZXZY010000028.1, on the reverse strand, counting down.
GTACAAATTAAGACTGGGCGCACTCACCAAATTAGAGCTCACTTATATAGCATTGGCCACTCTATCGTTGGTGATACACTCTATCGCACCAAAAATATTCGTAAAAAGAAAAAAATTGTTGATGATCTCAGAATTTTTTTACATGCGCACTATTTAGCTTTTAAAGATCAAGAAAATAATTTGCAAACATTCAAATCTGATCCTCCAAAAAGTCTGCAAGAATTTTTAAACACTATAAAATAATGGACAAAAAATTATTACTTACCATCTCTGGTACACCCGGAAGTGGTAAAAGTACTATCGCCAAAATTTTGAGCGAAAAATTAAAAGCTCACAGAATTTATGTTGGCGGAATTAGAAGAGAGCTCGCTCGTCAGAAAGAAATGACCATCGAAGAACTTAATCAATACGCGCTTGAGCATCCAGAAACAGATGTAGAAATAGACAAGAAAGCGGCTGCTCAAGCAAGGGAAGCCTTTAAAAAAACAAGTGTTATAGTTGAGGGTCGAACTCAATTTCATTTTTTGCCGGAATCGATAAAAATCTATATTAAAGTAAGCTTTGCAGAAGGAGCTAAGAGAATTTGGAAGCAAATACAAAATGATAAAGAACGGGGCATTCGCAATGAACATGTACCTGATTCAATCGAAAACATGCAGATACAGCTCAAAGAAAGGCAAAAAAATGATCGAGTGCGCTATCAAAAATACTACCAATTAGATCACACTGATGAATCACAATATGACTTAATAGTGGATACTAGCGATATTAGCGCTCAAGAAGCTGTTCAAAAAATAGTCGATTTTATTAGTAAATAGCCCAGTCTAGGGTTGACAAAAAAGACGATTTCGACTAAAATAGACAAGTATTAAATAAGCTAAATTACCTTAAATTTAGGAAAAATATGTCCGAAGAGAAAAAAATCACTGAAAAAACAGACGAAAAAAGTGCCGATATCAAGCCTGGCATGACCGTTAAGGTTCATGAAAAAATCACTGAAAAAAACGCCAAAGGTGTTGAAAAAGAAAGAATTCAGGTTTTTGAAGGTATTGTTTTGGCTCGTAAACACAATAAAGAAATAGGCGCCACCATTACTGTCCGTAAAATTTCTAATGGCGTTGGTGTTGAAAAAATATTTCCTTTACAGTCACCCATCATCACTAAAATCGAAGCTGTTAAACAAGCTACGGTCCGTCGTGCTAAATTGGGTTTCTTACGAGCTAGTAAGAAAAAATTGAAAGAAGTAAAATTATAATTTTAGCGGGTGTGGTGAAATCGGTAGACACGCAAGCTTAAACTTTCTTAGGTCGGAGTGGTGAAATCGGTAGACACGCAGACTTGAGGGGTCTGTACCTGAAAAGGTGTATGGGTTCAAATCCCATCTCCGACACCACAAACACTTCGCTAAAGGGTGTCCCGCAGAGCGGGATCACCCGCACCACTCATTTACACGCCACTTTTTTAGGGCCCATAGCTCAGTTGGCTAGAGCGCCTCGCTTGCACCGAGGAGGTCGCAGGTTCGACTCCTGTTGGGTCCACCATTCAATTATAGATTAAATCCGGGCGCTTAGCTCAGTTGGCTAGAGCATCTCGTTTACACCGAGAGGGTCAGGGGTTCGAGTCCCTTAGCGCCCACCATTC
>CAZXZY010000027.1:0-9298 GCA_964645825.1 uncultured Gammaproteobacteria bacterium | reverse complement strand
GGTGGACGATTTGAAAAATCTGAACTAAGTTCTGGAAACAAATGAGTAAGCTCGCAAGGAATGGATTCAAAGATTTTTGGAATCATCAAGCCATTCATACCATTGCCAGTGTCTACTACGACTTTAAGAGGCTTAATCTTTTTCAAATCTACAAAAGATAAAACATGTTTTAAGTGATCGGCAAAAGCTTCTTTTTTGTTTTCCTGGCCAGCTAAAAGCTCTGCGTCTAGAGGAAACTGCATCTTTGATAATTCCTGATATAATTCTTTGCCACTCAAAAAGCTCAAGGCGTCTGGAGATTCTGGAGAGCGAAAAGTCATTTTAAAACCTCCGTACTCTGGTGGATTATGAGAAGCAGTGGCCATAAAACCAGCATCACATTCATAATTACCAACTGCAAAATAAAAATCGTTGATAGAAAGTAAATCAAAGTCATCCACCGTCACCCCGTATTGCAAAAATATCTCTTTGGCTGTCTCGATCAATTCTTGCGAAGAAGCTCGAACATCTCTACCAATAATCAAATGTAGCTCTTTAATCGGCTTGTTTAATTTATGAGAAACAGCCTGCAAATAAGCCTGGGCTATTTTCTTTACATCTTCTTGATTAAACTCTTTGCCGTAAATCCCCCGAATATCATAAGCTTTAAAAATATGCTCTTCCATATCTTACTGTAAATTTAATAATTTATTTTATGCCTTTTCTATACAAAATATTAGCTAGAACTCCCCAGGCCCATAAAAATAATATAAACACGGCAAGCCAACCAATAACTGGAATTTTACTGATAATTACATAAATAAAGACACCTAAGGCTAATACGGAAATTGCGCTCCATTTATAGTTGGTGAATAATTTATCCTTCAACCACTTTCCAACTAACCAAGCAGCCATCACTTTGGCTATGTACAACATTGCTACCCAGGTTGCCATGATAATCAAGGCTAGCGGTAAACCAATGACAGTAATCATCAAAATAACACTGATAATTGGAGTTAAAATCAAAGTAGCCAAACCAATAAATAATGTTTTAACTCGGTGTTTTTTGACTCGTGCAACTACATGTGGGAAAAATTTTGGCCAAAGGTAGATCAAGATCATACCAACGACCAACATGCCGAAAAATTTCAAAACTAAATGCCAAATCATGGCCATAGCAAAAAATGGCTTGGCTGGTTTATGCATCATTTTTTCAAAAACAACTTCGCCGCCGATTTCTACTTGATCAGAAATTTCAATCTCTTGCCAAGCATGATATTTCACTGAACCACCAATGATAGCGCCATCGGCTAATTGCAAAGAATCAGCATCATTGTCTGATAAATACATATCAAGATCTTGTCCAACTTGTCCGCTCACATTAACGTTCTCTAGACCACCTTCTAAATCACCAAGAACTTGACCACGTAAGCTTACTTGTTGTCCCCAAGCTGTCATGTGTCCACTAACTACAGCTTCGTTGCCAACTATAGCTGTTTGACCAGCAAAAAAAACATTATCACGAATTTGTCCATCGATATTGAATTGCTCACCGATAAAACGGACTGAGCCATTGACAGTGCCTTTGATAGTTAAAGTACTACCAGCCGCAAAAATATCACCATTAATATTTTCAGAATCAATGATGATGTTTTGTCCAGCTAAAAATAAATCGCCATTGACTGTGCCATAAATTTCTACATTTTGACCAGCGGCATAATAATTATGATCAATAGTTTGATCGATTGCTAAAAAAACGACATCGCCGCTATGAGCTTCAACGGCTAACAAAGAAATTGGCAATAAAAATAGGCTTAAAAATAGTGCCAAAAACCCTAATTTTTTAAACATAATATTAGCTTTTATTAATAATAATTACCTATATTTTAGCATATTTTAAGATAAAAAGAAAAAGGCCGGCCATACTGACCAACCTTTACGTTGTCGCTTATTTCCTAGTCATAAAGCGTATCAAATGATCAATCAAAAAAGTCTTCACCGTAACATGAGCATCCCCCAAATCCAAAAATCTAGGTCCCTCCTTAAGTATTAAATGATTGTCTTTGCGAGAAAGGTGAACTTCCCTTTGGTAAATGACATGTGCCTGAGGCTCTGTATCTACATCCATTGAGAACCCTCCTTTTTTCTCATTGAACCTACAGGCTTTTGCCAAAAATCCAGAGGAATCGTGGACCCTCACCGAAAAATTAAGATGATGACCGATGGTTGTTTCACTCTGAATATAAAATGTTTTAGCCATTATCTCTTCCTCCTCTGTTAATGACTTACGCACAACTATCTCAATACATTTCATTCATGTGATCTTATCTCTACATCTTCATCCCAAGGCATGGCAGTTAATTTAGCTCGCCAAGCATTGGCTGCAGTAGCATAAAAATGATCGAGATCTTTATGAATAACACAAGGCATGATCTCAAATGTAAACATGTTACCTTTAACAGATCGGGTGGTAACTCTGGCCTGATAAACCTGCACTTCACGATCTACCTCGATCACTTGACCAGGTTTTGGCACCCAATCAGGAAATTCCTTTGATCTTGACATAATTTGCCTCCTCTATTTATAAGCTTTAAAGGATCAATGATATTAATCAAAAATTATCATATCTATTATTTTGTGTCAAAAAGAAAAAGCCCCTCATGCTTGGATGAAAGGCTAGAGAATCATGTTTAACCTGATAAAAGAATCACCTTACAATCTGTGGCGGCTGATGTGCCAAGCTCAACTCGCCAGCCATCGCTACGTTGAATAACGCGTAAACCATTACGATAATCAAGGGAAAACCAAAAATGATCTCCGGCAAAAGAACCAGTACCTCGACAAATAACTCTAGCTTCAACTGCGCCATCAATATGCTTATCTGCGCCATATACTTGCACTAGTTGACCAACTTGCGGAAAACCATCTGGAAACTCAATCAGTTTCGGAGAGTGACTCATAATTACCTCTTTGCTTTGATATTTAAAGGATCAATGATATTAATCAAAAATTATCATATCTATTATTTTGTGTCAAAGATCATAAATTGCTCATTTAAACACAAAATGATAGAATAACAACAGCTTACCAATGAACTCTTGCTATCATAAAAAAATAAAATTAAAATAAATATTATCCAATTACTATTATGAAAAATTACATCAACATGAATACCATTATTTTTCTATTCTTTCTACTCTTATATTATTTTATTTATGTATACTTTGGCGAACATCCACAGATGCTGTTAACAATCTCTACCTTTTTATTCGCAATATTTACTGGGTTTTTTATCTCTAGACAAGGAGCCCGCTATAGCGCTATTAGAGATCAAATTAATATTTTTGATGGCGAGATGTCCGCTTTGTACAGGAAATTTGGACATTTAAGCAAAGAAGCACAAAAGCATGCATCTATTATTATCAAAAAATATTATCAAAAAATTCTCAAAAATAAAGCTTGGGATTATAATTTTATAAACAAATCATCTACTTTGACTGAAATGCACGCACTATTAGAGAAAACAACAAAAAATAAAATGTTGGATTCTTTAAAAACTGGCACTACTACAAGAATTTTGGATTCTTTAGGAAAAATGCAGGTAGCAAGGAAAAAAATGATTGCCTTACATAACGAAAGAATACCAAAATTTCAATGGATCTTAATTTATTCTTTAGCTGCCATTCTTCTGGCCAGCGTTTCTGGCATACCTTCTCAATATGCTTTATTTAGTTCAATTTTAAAAGCAATCTTCAGTAGTACAATCATATTTGTAATCATACTTTTGTCTGAATTTGATCGTTTACGCTTTTTCGAAGGCATCATGGGAGAAAAATCAGCTCAAGATGTTTTAGATATTTTAGTAAATAAAAAATAATTATGGGTAGATTATCAAAAAAAGAAATTGGCAAACTAGTGGGTGGTAGTATGGAAAAACGATTTCGTGCTACTGGTGGCACTGGCATTCAGTCACATAGTTTTGAAAAAAGATTATACAAGGCGACTAAATTTGGTGAACTCAAAAATCTCAGAGATAATACTGAGGCCATAATGAAAGTCGTAAAAAAAAGACAAAAATTAATTAGAAGAGGAAGATATGACAGACGAGCAAAACGTGAAGATTTTCAAGAGATATTAAAAAGCGGTAATGTCACAAGAGAAGATAAGAGAGAAATTAGAAAATTGCTGGCATCTCTATCAGAAGGTACGAAAGCGCCTACGATAGGACCTTTATCTAAAAACGCATCTACTCGAAAAGAATTACCAGAATTTTTGAAAAATCGATATGCACAAAAATTATCAGATTCTAAAAATATGCCCTACAAGCCTAACGCTAATACTGGTGGAATTTCTGGTAACCGTAACTCTAACTTACCCATTTCTAGTAATCCTAAACCATCATCTAATATTAGTCGGCCAAAATTGGTTAAATAATTTAACACAAAAATATGGAAATCCAAAAACCTAACAATGCAAAAATAACTTTTTTGTATTTACTATCTTTGGTAGCTCTAGTTTTTGTAGCTATTTCTTCTGGCATCGCTATCTTTCAAATGATCAACAAATACATAGTTGATTTTGCAGCTACCTGGGGAGGTCGCTATTTAGATGAGGCCATGAAATTTGCTATCTCATCTTTGATTATTGCTACCCCTGTTTACTATGTGATAATAAAATTTATCAACAAAGAAATCGCCCACAAAAGACTAGATAATCACTCAGCAATTCGTCGCTGGCTTACTTACCTTATTTTATTAATAACTGCTGTTATCATTTTGGTCTGGCTGATAATCACTTTAAATAGATTTTTTGAAGGTGAGTTGACAACTAAAAGTATTTTGAAAACTTTGACTATTCTGGTAATCTGCGGTGGCATATTTTCTTTTTACCTTTATGACATTAAAAGAAATCTTGAGATCAAAACTGCTGGTGTAAAAGTTTTCTTCTATAGCTCACTGATAGCTATCATCGTTGTATTAATTGGAGCATTTTTCACTATTGATTCTCCAAATACAGCAAGAAATCAAAGAATAGATAGCCAAACTGTTAATAAATTAAACAGCATTTATCAAGCTGTGAATGCCTATCATACCAATAAAGGCTCGCTACCATCTGACATGGATGAGTTATTAGAGCAAAATCTATACCCTATATCTGAAGATACAATTACAAACGAATATAATAATAAAAAAATAAAATACTTAATAATCAATGATACGAAATATGAATTATGCACTGACTTTTTAACTGCATCATCCAAGGAAGATATGGATTATCGATACGGCGCATTTGATGAAAGATGGAATCATGACAAGGGCTATCAGTGTCTTGAACTAGAAGTAAATAATAGAGGTAAAACTATAAACGAAGTAGAGCTTATGCATTAAATAAAACAAAAAACACCCTGACTATAGTCGAGGGTGTTTTTTGTTTAGAAAATTTTATTCAGACTCAACTTTAATAACATTAACTGGACAAGAAGCTTCAGCATTTAGATTATCTTCTAGGTCACTTTCGTGAATTTCTCCAACGTGCAAATCACCTTTTTTATCAGCTCCCTCTAGACTTGCCAAGCCATCTTCCTCACTTATCTTCCATGACTGAGGACAAAGCTGAGCACACATTGCGCAGCCGATACAATTTTGTCTATCATGAACTACTTTATATTTTTTTGACATATATATATTTAATTTGAGCCTTCTCGTTTTTTTATTAGATAAAACTTATCTCCTTTACGCACTTTTTTATCTAAAGCTATGGTTATTAATTCTTTTTTATCTGCTTTTTTAATTTCCTCTTCTTTTTCATTGCGAAGAGATTTTATTTTATCAAAAACAACTCCGGTTGTCACTCCGGTTATAGAAAAATTATCACCAAGCTTTGTATCTTGAGCTTGCAACTGAATTTCTACAATTTTATTTTTAGAAAAATAATTAGTCACTACACCAGCGAAAAATTTTTCTTCACTAGACTGATTGCCAGCGCTTGCTGCCCACTCTTGCTCTGACCTACCAAGGTAATATCCATCACTAAATCCTCTATTAAATACTGTTTTTAGCTCTGCTTCTAGGGCTACTTTTTTATCTAAATTATATTCATTATTTTCTATGGCGATTAATGCTTCGCGATAAGCTTTTACTACTTTTGCTACATATTCTGGAGATCTACCTCGTCCTTCTAGTTTCAAAACTTGGACTCCAGCATCAATAAAGTCATCCAAAAAACCAATAGTGCAGATATCTTTTGGACTCATAATATAATTATTATCTACTACTAGCTCTTGATTTGTTTCTTCATCTGTCACTTTAAATTTACGTCTGCAAGTCTGCTGACAAGCCCCTCTATTTGCAGAAGCGTTGTATTGGAACAAGCTCATGCTACAGCGTCCAGAAACTGCAATACATAAAGCTCCGTGAGCAAACATTTCTATTTTGATAAGCTCTCCACTCGGTCCAGTTATTTTTTCTTTTTTTATTTGTTTAGTAATTTTTTCTATCATCGGCAATGTCAATTCTCTAGCTAAAACAACTGTATCTGCATACTGTGCGAAAAATTTGACTGCTTCTGTATTTGAAATAGAAACTTGGGTAGAAATATGCATTGGCATGCCTATACTTTCCGCATATAAAATAGCCGCCATGTCAGCTAAAATTACAGCATCAATTTTTTCAGCTTTAGCTGCATCTATAACCTTCCGCATCAAAACTAGATCATGGTCATACAAAATTGTATTGACTGTTAAATAAGTTTTGACTTTGTTCTCACGACAAATCTGGCCTATTTTTTTGAGATCATCAAAATCAAAATTAGCAGCTGCAACTTTCCGCATATTAATTTGGCCGATACCAAAGTATACAGCATCAGCTCCATTATCTATCGCTGCCTGCAAAGCTTCATAAGAACCAGCTGGTGCTAATAATTCTATATCTAATTTTTTCTTCTCACTCATAGATTATTTCTTAACGAAGCAATTTATATTCCACTTAGTATGATAGACGCCTTTGGGTTGTAATTCAAAGCCGGTTTTTTCTAATAATTTTTCTAATTCAGCTTTGGTGAAGCTATGATAATAACGCCAGTGCTTTTTATTATCTCCGGAATATTTACTCCAGGAAACAAAGAAGTCATTCCACGATTTTTTACGCCACCAATATTTGAGATAATCTTTAAAATATTTTTTCTGCAATAAATTCCAATTAGTCATAAATAAATAGCCACCAGGTTTTAAGCATTTATTTAATTTTTTTAATAATTTAATGCGATCTGACTTTTTATCTAAATGATGAAAAGCGGCAATGGAAAATACCATGTCAAAACTATTCTCCGGAAAATCTAACTCTCTCATGTCAGCTACTGTGAATTTATGCTCTGGAAAATTTTCTTGTGCCTGCTTAATAAGACCTTCACTAAAATCAATTCCGGTATAATCAAATTTTTTATTACTTTCTTCCAAAGACTTCAATAAACGTCCATTACCACAACCTAAATCTAGTATCTTGAAATTATCCTTTATATATGGTATAAACACTTGTAATTCTTCCCACGGAAAAACACGTGAAGCGGAAAACTCCTGGGAAATTTGATTATAAACATCCTTTAATTGTTTGCTAACTTTATTCATGGTAGATAAAAATATAATCGATAATATAGTAAAAGAATTAGCTAATCAGGATTATCCTGATGAGCTAACTTTTTCTACTACTTTACGCAAAATATCCAATAAATATAAAATCCCTCCTTTGACTAAGGCTACATTGATTTCTAATTATCGTCAATTGATAAAAAACGGAGAATTAAAAGAAGATAAAAAATTTGCTCAGCTTTTGACTAAGCGAGCAGTTCGTACCATGTCCGGTGTTTCCGTCATCACTGTTTTGAGCAAGCCTTTTGTTTGTCCTGGAAAATGTGTCTACTGCCCGACCGAACCAGACATGCCAAAAAGCTATCTATCAAACGAGCCAGCAGCCATGCGAGCTAAGCTAAATCTTTTTGATGCCTTCCGCCAAGTAACGATGCGTATCAAAGCCTTGGAAAATAATGGCCACGAAGTAGATAAATTGGAAGTTTTGATTTTAGGTGGCACTTGGTCTGTCTATCCAGAAAAATATCAACAAGAATTTGTTAGAGATCTTTTTTATGCTGCTAATGTCTTTGGCCAAGAAGAACAGCGAGAGAAATTATCTTTAGCTGAAGAACAGAAAATAAACGAAGATACAAAATATAAAATTATTGGCCTAACTTTGGAAACTCGTCCAGACTTTATCTCTGAAACGGAAATAAAAAAAATGCGAACTTTGGGCTGTACTCGCGTCCAACTTGGCGTCCAACATACAGACAATAAAATTTTAGACTTAATTCAACGTGGACATACCATCGAACAATCAATCAAGGCTACTCGTTTATTAAAAGAGGTCGGTATTAAAGTCGACCACCATTATATGCCTGATCTACCAGGCTCTACTCCTGCCAAAGACTTGGAGATGATGAAATATGTTTTTAGTTCTCCAGATTTACAACCAGATCAACTAAAAATTTATCCTTGTATTGTCAATGAATTTGCCGAACTCAGTCAATGGCTAAAAGATGACAAATACAAACCATATTCTGAATCAGAGTTGTTAAATTTATTATTAGAAATCAAAAAAATCACTCCTCCTTATATGCGCATCAATCGTTTGATTCGCGATATTCCAGAAGAAAGTATTCTGGGTGGTAATAAAATTACTAATTTACGCCAAGCCTTACAACAAAAACTAAAAGAACGAGGTGAATCTTGCCATTGTTTACGTTGTCGGGAAGTACGCAATGAAGAGATAGATATAAATCAAATTGAATTGGTAACAAGAGAATACAAGGCATCTTGCGGCACTGAATATTTTTTAAGTTTTGAAAATAAAGATAGAACTAAGGTCTACGCTTTCTTACGTTTGCGTATAAATGATAAACCAGCTAAAAATATTTTCCCAGAACTGGAAAATGCTAGCCTTGTGCGTGAGCTACATGTTTATGGAAAAATGATTCCAGTTACTAATGACGAAACCGACGATGAAAACGAGGCTGTTTCTAAAACTCAACATCTTGGACTAGGTAAAAGGCTAATGGCCAAAGCCGAAGAAATTACTCAAGAACAAGGCTTAAATAAAGTGGCAGTAATTTCTGGCATTGGCGTAAGAAATTATTATCGTAAACTTGGTTATAAATCAGAAGACACTTATGTAACCAAAAATTTGAAATAATGCTATAATTTATTTATGAAAAATCTACAAAATACAGATCCGCAAATAGCGGATATTATAAAAAAAGAGCTTAATCGCCAACG
>CAZXZY010000026.1:0-9321 GCA_964645825.1 uncultured Gammaproteobacteria bacterium | reverse complement strand
TTAATTATAGCTTTTGGTCAACTTACGCCAAAGTTATTTTTATTTTGTTTATTTTCATATTAATAACAGTTTTGATTTTTGGTACAACTGTCAAAGGTACAACGGGCTGGCTTTATCTTGGCCCGTTTACAATTCAGCCGGTTGAGTTTGCCAAAATTGGACTAATCATGTTTTTGGCTCGATATTTTTCTACTCATGCCCAGGATTTTAAGTTATTTAGACATATTTTTATTTCTGGCTTATTTACCTTGATCTTTGTAGCCTTGGTAATGTTGCAACCAGACTTAGGATCGGCTTTAGTGTTGTTAGGCACTTGGATTTTTATGCTGTTGTTTACTGGTATTCAGAAAAAACATTTTTATTGGTTATTAGCAAGTTCCGTGGCAATAGTTACTTTGAGTTGGTTTTTTATTTTACAGGCTTATCAAAAATCTCGTATTCTTACTTTTTTGAATCCCAGTCTAGATCCGATGGGTGAGGGATACAATGTCATCCAGTCAATGATTGCTGTTGGTTCTGGTCAATTGTTTGGCAGAGGGCTAGCTCTTGGCTCGCAAAGTAGTTTACATTTTTTGCCTGAACCCGGTACGGATTTTATTTTTTCTGTAATAGCTGAAGAATTAGGCTTTGTTGGAGTAACGATAGTTTTAGTTTTATTTGCTTTGATATTTTATCGTTTGTTATTGATAATGCGTAAATGCCAAGACAATTTTGGTGCTTATTTGATTTTAGGCATCGTTGGTATGTTATTGGTACAAACCTTTATTAATATCGGAATGAATATGGGCATTTCTCCGGTGACTGGTATTCCTTTGCCGTTATTATCAGCTGGCGGTAGTTCTGTCTGGGCAGTGATGATAGCTCTGGGAATAGCTGAAAGTATAAATATTAGGAATAGTTAAAATAAAAAAATAAAGCCCCACATTTGCAGGGCTGTTAGTACGTTAATCTTTGTTCGGTTAATAGTCTATGTAGGGGATTTCTTCATTATCAAAGAAAATAAATTGTGGGTGTACGATGACATTAGAGCGCAATGGTCTGCTACTGGCAATGCGTATTTTTGCATTTACAAACGATCGATCCGCCACTTCTTTTAGCGTAGGAGGTGGCCCACTTTTAGCAAAGGGGCTTTTGCTGGACCAGTCTTCCTTATCGTGGTGCGGTCTTTCAACTTTGATGCGACAAGTGTCTTCAGTAACTTCGTTGAGAACAGTAATCAGCAAGAAGTTGCTCTCGGCGTGGAACTGTTTGTGTAAAACATAGCCGTAGAAAGTATTACTACGCACTTCATGGATCTTGGTACTCGTTGGGGTGCTAACACCACAACTGACAGTTAAGCTTAGTAGCGTGAGCAGTAAAAACATGATTAAAATACGTGTTTTCATGGTGTGCTCCCTTTGGATTTTTGTGAACGATTATGCTGCCAATTTATAATAATTATTCATAATTGTCAAGATTTTGAGGGGCCTATTCTTGACTTCTTTTTTTATTTATGCTTAAATATAGCCACTATATTGATAAATAATGTTTAAATTTATGTCAGAATTTTCACTAAAAGTACAAAGTCGTAAACCAGGCAAAGGTAGTCAATTGACTGAAATCCGTCAATCTAGCCAAGTGCCAGGTGTTGTTTATGGCTTAAAAAAAGAGTCACAAGCAATCGTTGTTGATTATAATCCTTTATTAAATATTTTAAAAGAAGCTAGCACTAGTAATGTTATTACTTTAAAGCTAGCTGATAAAGAAGTTAAAGTAATTGTCCGTGAATATCAACAACATCCAGTAACAGATAAAATTATTCATATCGACTTTTTGGAAGTAGATGATAAAAAGCCTATTATAACAATAGTGCCATTAGTTTTCAGCGGTGTTTCCAAAGCCGTCAAAGAATTGGGTGGTAAATTAGAGATTAAGAGTGACCATGTTAAGGTGCAATGTATTGCTTCTAAATTACCAGCTAAATTAGAAATTGACTTAACTGGTTTAGAAGAAATTGGTAAGACCGTTTTGATCAAAGATATTCCAGCCATAGATGGTGTGGAGATTTTGACCAACGCCAACGACCCAGTAGTTACAGTTGCTATGCCAAAGAAAGGTAAAATTATTGAGGAAACAGAAGAGGAAGCTCCTGTTGAAGGTGAAGAAGGCGCTGAAGGTGAAGCTCCTGTTGAGGGTGCTGAAGGCGCTGAAGGTGAAGCTGCACCAGCTGCCGAAGGCGACAAAGCAGCTGAAAAATAAAATTAAATATACATTATTTGATGGATAATCGCGTGATAAAAAAGTCATTTGCAATAACTGCCATGTTTGTGGCAGTTATTTTGCTTGTTTGGGGAATAAAGGGCGCCTTTGTTGCTCCAAATCAGCTAGGTGACGAGCAACCTTTGGTTGAACAAAATTTAGTTACTGATCGTCATTTTTTAAGTGGTAAAATTTTAGAGGAAGATAAGAATGATTATTTTCCGATTGCTGTGATGATCGATAATGCTTATGACTTGCCGTACAATGCTGGCTTAGATGAAGCACATATTATCTATGAAGCCTTAGTTGAAAGTAATATTACACGTTTGTTAGTTATTTTTGATAATCAAACAGAGCTAGATAAAATTGGCCCAGTACGTTCAGCTCGTAATTATTTTTTGGATTGGGCTGAAGAATATGGCGGAGTTTATATGCATGTCGGTGGTAGTCCACAAGCATTGAGCGTGATTGATGATTATGATTTTATAAACATTGATCAAATTGGTTCTGGGGAAATTTATTTTTGGCGCGATGATAATTTGACAGCACCGCATAACGTCTTTACTTCTTATAGTAATATTTTACGGATTGGAGAGATAAAAGAAGTGCCAAATATCAAACAAGATTTTGTAAGTTGGCATTTTGTTGATGTTGATGAAGAAGCAGAAGAAAGTGTAGTTAATTTTTCTATTAATATTTCTAATAGCTATTATAAAATAGACTGGAAGTTTAATAAGACTTTAGGATATTATCAACGTTGGCAGGGTGAAGATAAAAAAGTGACCAACACTGGTGAGCAAATAAAGGCTGATAATATCATTGTACAGGTTACAGATATGCATTTGATTGACGAAGAAAGAAGAGGGATGGACACTGAATCTGGTGGCGAAGTAGTAATTTTTAATAAACTTGGCCAGCAAGCAGGAATTTGGAAAAAAGAAAATGGCCGAACAATTTTTGTTGATGAAAATGGAGAAAATTTGAAATTAGTGCCCGGACAGACTTGGGTAGAAATAGTCGATAACTTAGATAAAATCTCAGTATAATAAAATATTTTTTTAAAAACACTGCATTTAACACAGTGTTTTTTAGTTGACTAAATATAAAAATTGGGGTATTTTGTAGTTTCTTGTTCTTTTTTATTCATATTAAAACCTTAGGAAGGAGGGGATAATGTGCGTTGTAGATGTAGATCCGAAGGCACTGACTAGTAAGTTTAAAGCATGCTTACGTAGTTTACCTGACGGCCAAAAGACATTTGCCAGAGTTAAAGGCTTAGACTTAGCGCCTCAGGACGCTATACGACTTATTCTGTTGGACATCACCAGTGATTTGAGGCGCACGCATAGTGATTTGTTTCAGTTGGTAGGTTATGAGGAGATTTGCAATGAGATCATGGGCTTGGATGAGCGCGATTTCGCTTAGCGAGATCTAAAAGTCTTTTGTCAGAGATGATGAAAGGCTTTTTTATTTTGAACTAATTTTTACTAAGCGATCTAATTTATTGAGATCTTGAATAATTTCTATATTTGCTTTTGGCAAATATTTTTTTATTAAATTTTTGATAGCCGTATTTTGCTGCGGATCAATTTCTAATAAAATTAAAAATTTTTTATTGAGATATTCAGCAATATTAGATAGTAATTTTGTATAATGATCTAAGCCTTGTTTGCCAGATAATAGAGCAGAGCGTGGTTCTTTTTTGATACTTGGCTCTTCCATTTGCTCGTGCTTTAGATAAGGCAAGTTAGCAACTATTAAATCAAACTTTTGTTTACTAATATTTTTTAATAAATTAGAATGAATAAAGTTTATTTTTACTTTGTTTTTACGAGCGTTAGTTTTGGCTATTTTTAAAGCAGACTTAGAAATATCTGAAGCAAAATAATTATTATTTAAGCTATTTTTAGCTAAAGCTATAATTAAACAAGCAGAACCCGTACCAATATCTAAAATATTTAATTTTTTTTTCTTTTTTAAAAAATCTAAGCTAGTGTCAATAATTAGTTCACTGTCAGGACGAGGGATAAGAGTATTTTTATTTACTAAAAATTTAAGGCCATAAAATTCTTGCCAACCTCGCAAATAAGCCATTGGCCAATCAGCTTCTCTTTTTTTGATAAGCTTTTTAAATTTTTTTATAGTAGCAAAAGTCAGATTTTTGTCTGACTTTTTATACACATATTCTTTGGTTTTATGTAAAGTAATGCCCAAAATACTATCAATTTCGCCAGGGAGCAGAGTAGATGATCTATAAGCATTAGCTAGCAGTTCTTTAATTTTCATCACTTGATTTAGCTTGTTTGGCTGCTTGCTGGAGCGGTGCAACGACCGGCATCAATTCACCAGCCAAGATTTTATCTAAGTTATGTAAAGTCAGCTTGATGCGGTGATCAGTGAGGCGATCTTGAGGAAAATTGTAAGTACGGATTTTTTCACTACGATCGCCAGAGCCAATTTGGTTTTTACGTATATCTGCTTCTTTAGCATGTTTTTCGGCTTCTATTTTAGCTAAAATACGAGAGCGCAAAATTTGCATAGCTTTAAGTTTGTTTTGAGTTTGAGACTTTTCATCTTGACAACTGACGACAGTGTTGGTCGGTAGGTGAGTAATACGGACAGCAGAATAAGTAGTGTTTACTGATTGGCCGCCATTACCGGAAGCACAAAAAGTATCGATGCGTAAATCACTTGGCACAACCTCAATATCTACTTCTTCAGCTTCTGGCATGACAGCAACGGTAGCGGCTGAAGTATGCACCCGACCGGATTTTTCTGTTTCAGGGACACGTTGCACGCGGTGGACACCACTTTCAAATTTAAAGTGTTTATAGACATCACCACCAGTAATTTCAGCGATAATTTCTTTGAAGCCACCAATTTCATTTTGATTTTGTGAAAGAATGTTAATTTTAAAATTTAGATTTTCGGCAAAACGTGAGTACATTCTGAAAAGATCAGCAGCAAACAAAGCTGATTCGTCGCCACCGGTACCAGCTCGGATTTCTAAAATAATGCCTTTTTTATCGTTTGGATCTTGTGGGTGAATCAAGTCCTCAAGTTTTTCTTTTTTTTGGGCGACAGTTTCTTCTAGGCTAAAAATTTCTAATTCAGCTAATTCAATCATTTCTCTATCGGAATCTTTGCTTAATAGTTCTCGAGCTGCCAGGAGCTCTTTTTCTAACTTTTTTAAATCTTCGGCCAAAGCAAAAGTCTCTTTGGCCTCGTTGTATTCACGGCCAAGTTTGCTCATTTTTTTAGAATCAGTCAGAACCTCAGGTTTTTGCATCTCCGTTTCTAATTGACTAATTTTCTCTTGAATTGTTTTTAAATTTATCACCATATATATAGTTTACACTTTTTTGGATAAACAAAAAACCCTTAAAAATATTAAGAGCCTTTTATCTTAAATAAAATGGTTATTTGTTAGCTTTTAGTTCAGCTTTGATTTTTTCTTTTTCTTTCTCAGCTTTTCTTACAGTAGCACGTTTTTTCTTATCAGCCTTACCTTTACGATCGACGCTGACTTTCTTTTGTAGTTCAGCTTTTTTCTTAAATCTGTCTACACGACCAGCGGTGTCGACTAGTTTTTCTTTGCCAGTATAAAAAGGATGACAAGCAGAGCAAATTTCTACATGCATTTCTTTTTGAGCAGAGCCAGTAACTAAAGTATGTCCGCAAACGCAGATAATCTTGGCATCTGGATAATAAGTTGGATGTGTTTCTTTTTTCATAGTTTTATTAATTGCTGGCTTAAGATATCATTATTCTGATAAAAAGTCAACTCTAAGAGGGTGTAGAGGGCATATATTGACAATATTTGTATTTTATGATATACTGATACTTATCTTAAAGTACCTTAATAATTTTGGTAAAAATTCCATATACTTGTTGACAACAGGGTCGGCAAGTCTAACTCTTGGAGGTTTTATTATGTTACAGCAGTTTGGTTTTACAGATTTTATGAATCGTAAAAAAGTTGGCTTAATCCTGCGAGTATTTGCTACGGATCCAGCTGACATACCAAAGCGGATCAAGATGATCGAAGAGTTTGTCGATCAGGCTCAGGTCGTTGCGTTGGCAGATAAACCGGTGTTCAAGCGAATCGATGTTCTGGTCTGGGCTGATCCATCTTTTGGAGATCAGTCAGATTGTGGTCAAACTACCGCGGCTATGCGTGAAGCTCTAGTCGATCGGAAGAATGTTCACGTCAGTGAAGTGAAGCGCGGAGATCTGTTCTGTGGTCTATTGAATTACGGCATTGCTTTGCAGTCCAGGCATGGAGTCGATTATTCCATGATTGCCTCTGGTGAAGCCCGTGATTATCTCAACGATGACACTGTCAAACGCATGATCGATGCTTTGTGTAAAGGCGCCTTGGTGACCGGTGTTGCGATTAATGAATTGACTGATTCAATTCTTGAGGGTCGCATTGCCAACACTCTAGCCATTTGGCACAATGTTTCATTGATGACCGTGGGAAGCTTTGATCTTTCCGCAGCGAAGCCAGTGGATATGCGCTTTGCAGATTATAAGCGTGGTTGGTCCAAAGAGCGCGAGGCAGTAGTGTATTATCACACAGCTGGCGTAGAAGAGCTTATCCCTCTTGCGCGCCTGATTGATTTGGTTAAAGGGCCTTGTATTGCTCCGGTTTTGCCTATGCAAGATGGTGGTGAGGTACGCTATGAGGCACCTGATCGAGCAGCTCAGCCAGATTTATGGGAGCGCCACATATCCAAGATGGGCACCAAGCTTGAAAGGCAGACGGCTCACTTGGCGCGCATTCATTGTGACATCAGTTACATCAAGGGCGGCGTTATGCCCGAGTTTTGCCAATTTTAATTTTTTGTCCCCAGAACGGCTTGTTCTGGGGTTTTATTTTACCCTTGTAAATTTTAGTTATTTATGTTAAAGTATTGCTACTTTTAATTTTATTAATAAACACAAGTATTTTATCGGATTTTTAGCCATCCTTGTCGAGATGCACTCGAAAAGGCTAAATTTATTAAAATACGGGTAAGAAAGGAAAATTTTATGACAAACATTCCAAGCTTAGAAGAGCTTTTGAAGAAAGGCGTTCATTTTGGTCACAAGACCTCAAAAAGACATCCAAAGATGTCTCCATTTATTTTTACCAAACGTAATGGCGTTCACGTCATTGATTTGGAAGCTACTGTAGCTAATTTGAAAGATGCTTTGGCGTTTGTGGAAAAAATCACTAAAGCTGGCGGTACAATTTTATTCATCGGTTCCAAAAAACAAGCTAAGACTATTGTGCGTGAAGCAGCTGAAAGTTGCGGCATGCCTTATATTATTGGTCGTTGGTTAGGTGGCACTTTTACTAATTTTGATAACATTGTTAAGTTAACCAAAAAATTAGAGGAATTAGATTCTGGAAAAGCTGATGGCACCTGGGATCGTTATACTAAAAAAGAACAAGTTACTTTTAGTAAACATTTGAATAAATTAGAAGATACAGTTGGTGGTATTAGAAAAATGCAAAAATTGCCAGAAGCAGTCTTTGTAGTTGATATTAAAAAAGAAAAAACAGCTGTCATGGAAGCTAATAAAGTTGGTTTACCAATCATTGCTATGACTGATACCAACACAAATCCAGAAATGGTAAAGTATCCTATTCCAGCTAATGATGATGCTATAAAATCTATCGAAATTATTACTAACTTGGTAGCTGACACTATCAAGCAAGCTCAAAAATAAAATATATTTCAGAAGATAAAATTAATAAATCAAAATTATGTCTTTAGAATTGATAAAAAAAATCAGACAAGCCACTGGTGCTGGCATGGTAGATGTAAAAAATGCCTTAACCGAAGCCAATGGTGATGAAGATGTAGCCGTTGAAATTCTACGTAAAGCCGGTGCTAAAACTGCTGCCAAAAAAGCTGGACGTCAAGCGCAAGAAGGTGTTATTGCTGTAGTTTCTGGAGAAAATAAATTGGCAATAGTTGCTTTAAACTGCGAGACAGACTTTGTGGCTCGTAATGAAGATTTCGTTGCTGCTGTAGATAGTTTTGCTCAAAAATTATTAGAACTAGGCAAGGAAGAATTTAAAATTTGGGCTGATGATGAGATCAAAAATAACTTGATTGTTAAAATTGGTGAAAATTTACAATTAGGTGAATTTGATATTATAGAAGGCGAAGTTGTTGGTCATTATTTACATTCAAATAAAAAAGTAGCAGGTTTTGCTATTTTATCTGGTGGCAGTCAAGAAGTAGCTAGAGACATTGCTATGCACATTGCTGCTTTTGGGCCGAAATATGCTAAGCCGGAAGATGTGCCAGCTGAAATTGTTGAAAAGGAAAAAGAGATTTATACTGAGCAACTAAAAGCTGAAGGTAAGCCAGAAGACATTATTGCCAAAATTATGACTGGCAAAGTAGAGAAATTTTATACTGAAGTTTGTTTGCTTAAACAAGACTTTGTTAAAGATGACAAAATGTCAGTAGAGAAATTTCTAGCTGATAATAACTCTACTCTAGTAGATTTCAAATACTATAGTTTATAAATTTTTTTGAAACCGCCCCTTCGGGGTGGTTTTTTGTATCCTTGCAAATTTTATCATTGTTTGCCATAATTGTTGCATTATAAATATTATATGAAAGTAGTAAAAGTACAATTTCATCCAGCAGATAGGGAGTATTTTTTTCTTCCAGAATTTAGCCAAAGTAATAACCAATCAGTCCAGGTTGGCGATCAGGTAGTGGTAGAAACAGATTTGGGCAAAGATTTAGGTGAAGTAACATATTTTGGCGATTTAGCAAAAGGTGCTAACAATGATGACTTGGAGATTAAATCAATGTTGCGTCATGCTCAACAAAAGGATATGGATGTGCTATTAGAAGGACAGAAAAAATATTCTCAGTATTTGAAGGATTGTCAACAACTATGCACAAAACATGAATTAGACATGAAGCTAGTATCCGTGTATCAATCTTTAGATAAAGCACGCTTAACTTTTTATTTTATCGCTAATAATCGAGTAGACTTTCGTAATTTAGTAAAAGATTTGATTCAGAAGTTTCACAAAAAGATTCGCTTGCAACAGATCGGTGTTAGAGA
>CAZXZY010000025.1:0-11903 GCA_964645825.1 uncultured Gammaproteobacteria bacterium | reverse complement strand
TTTTCATCGTCCATGCACAATCTCACAGCAGAATTAAGCTCAACAAAAGAAGCTAAAACAGCAGACGCTCTAGCTTTTTCACGAGCAGAATTCAAATTTACTACAGCTACTGAACTTAATATGCCAATAATAGCAATGACAACTAATAACTCTACCAAAGTAAACCCCAGATTAAAATACTGTTTCTTATTTTGAACTCTCCTAAACATATTTAAATATTTATTACTCTAATTTATCTAATAAATTCTTGAGTTCTTCGTGGGAGAAAAAATTTATTTTAATAGACCCTTTGTCGTTCTTTTTATCTATCTTTACTTTTGAACCTAGGCTACGAGTCAACTTATCCTCCCAAGAAGTAATGATTGGATCTTGCGGCTGACGCTCTTTGGCTTTTTCAGCTGATTTTTTGGATAAATTCTCTACCTCTCGAACACTCAGATCATCTTTTAATATTTTTTTAAATATTTTGATTTGTTCTAGTTTATCTGTGTAACTCAAAATGACTTTAGCGTGAGAAAAACTTATTTTACCATCACGAATCGCCTCTTGGATGACAAGAGGTAATTTTAATAAACGTAAATAATTAGAAATTGCCGAAGTACTTTTGCTCACTTGCTGTGAAACTTGTTCACGCGTAAGTCCAAACTCTTCTAACAATCTTTTGTAGCTCTCCGCTTCTTCCAGGGCATTTAGATCATGTCGCTGTACATTTTCGATTACAGACAACTCCAGTTTTTCTTTGTCCGTAGCTTTGCGAATGACAACCGGCACTTCATCAAGATTCAAGAGTTTGGCTGCTCGCAAACGTCTTTCTCCAGCGATCAGTTGATAGTTATTATTTTCTTTGGTCACTATCAAGGGCTGAATAATACCGTGCTGCTTAATACTTTCAGTGAGCTCTTCTAATTTTTCTCGATCAAAAGTACTACGTGGCTGCCACGGATTTGTTTTGATAGTACTTGGTTCAAGTTGATGAATCTGTTCATCGGTCTTGACCGCCGGACTACCAAGGTCACTTGTGGGAATGTTAGTATTTTTATTTGGGATTAAAGAGCCTAAGCCCTTGCCTAAAGCTGACATAATTTATTTTTATTTTAATCTATTTTTTAATCAAGATAAAATGATTTCTTGTGCCAAACGTCGATAAGCTTTGGCACCAGCTGAATGTTTATCATATTCTTTGATTGGCTTACCATAAGAAGGTGCTTCAGCTAGACGAACATTGCGAGGAATAACGGATCTGAAAATACGGTTCGGAAAATGCTGATAAAGCTCATCGAAGACTGCTCGTGATAATTTGTTACGACTATCATGCATAGTCATGACTGCGCCTAAAATTTTTAGTTCTGGCTGCAAATGCTGCTTAATCAAATCAATCGTGCTTAATAACTGAGACAAGCCCTCTAGAGCATAATACTCACACTGAACCGGAATCAAAACTTCACTCGCTGCTACCAAACCATTAATGGTCAATAATCCAAGTGATGGTGGGTTATCAATCAATATAAAATCATATAAATCTAAAATATCATTTAAATTTTCTCGCAAACGATATTCTCGACTTGGTTGATTAACCAAATCTATGGCGGCTCCTGCTAAATCTGGGGTGGAAGGTAACACATGAAGGTTGTCTTGATGTGCTCTCACTACTTCGGTGATTTTTGTATTTGGATCAATTAAAACTTCGTATAATCCTTTTTTTAATTTCTTTTGATCTATCCCGAAGCCAGAAGAAGCATTGCCTTGTGGGTCAATATCTATCACTAAAACTCTCTTACCTAATTCTGCGAGGTAAGAGGCTAAATTAATAGTGGTCGTAGTTTTACCTACACCACCTTTTTGATTTACTACTGAGATGATTCTGGCCATAATTTGAGTCAAAACTAATACTATTATACCGAATTTTGACTAAATTAACAAACCTTATTTACGACCAGAACGATAAGTAAACTTTCCCACTATCCAGCCTAAAAAATATCCAAGAATGGCAGCGGCAATAATCAAATATTTGTGCCAAAAGCCCAAATAAAAATAGCAATACACTAAAGCTGCTATTAAGCCCAGGGTCAAGCCCTGCAGCCGATAAGACAATGTCCACATTGAACTACTTGGCTTATTTGATGTTTGATTATTTAAATCATTCTCCATGTAATTGTTTTTTTATATTTTCTATACTAGCAAAAAATGCTTCCATGTTCTCTTCAGCGATAGCTTTGTCTGATGGTAATTCTACACGTAATGGATTTACTTTAGTGCCGTGTTTGACCATTTCAAAATGTAAATGAGGACCCGTAGAAAATCCAGTCGAACCAACTGTACCAATAATGTCACCTTGTTTTACTTTTTGACCATAGCGAACGTAAATTCTAGATTGATGAGCATAGTTTGTACTGTATACACTATTATGTCTAATTGAAGTTAAATTTCCATAGCCGCCAGAATTCCAACCAGCAGACGTCACCACACCATCACCAACCGCTCTAATTGGTGTACCGGCAGCGGCGGCATAATCAATTGCCCTATGCCCTGTACTGACATTAAAAGCTTCTACATAACGCATGCCAGTAGTATAACCAGAACTAATATATCTAAAGTTGACTGGGTTTTTCAAAAATAATTTTTGTAGAGAAGCTCCTTCTAAATCAAAATAACCTTCAATCTCATCGCCGTCTTCATCTAAGCCCTCTAAGAAATAATAGCCCTCTTTAACTTCACCGTCATTATTAAATATGGCAGCAATAATTTTACCTGGCATAACATACTCTCCATTGCGATATCTTTCTTCATAAATAAATTTGTAAGTATCACCCTGGCGAATACCCATTGCAAAATCAATTGTCCAAGCAAAGACATCAGCTAATTCTATAATTGCCCTGATATCGATATCTTGATCTAAGGCTGATTGATATAAAGATGAGTCAATCGATCCTTCAACAGTCTTGATTTTTATTTCATAATCAATGTCTCTAACTTCTGCTTGCCAGTTTTCTTCTATTTCTCCTGTTTCTGTAGTAGTAGAAAATGGCTCAATAAATAATTCAGACTCAGAATCTACTTGATAAATCATCTTAGTAAGCTGATTAGTAGGTTTGTCAAAATAGAATTTGATTGGCTTACCAACTTTGACTCTGGATAAATCATAAACATCTTCAGCAGAAGCAAATAAAGCTGTCATTAAAGTATGATCTAAACCAGCCTTTTCTGCAATAATAGAAAAAGTCATGCCTGATTCAATATCAATGACAAGCTCTCTGTCCAGTAGTGCTATTCGCTCAACTTCTGCAATTCGTGCAGTTTCTGCGGCCTTTTCGTCTTCTGCGGCCGAAAACAAGCGCCCAGCAAAGAATATAGCAACAATCAATAATAATCCACCAAAAATATATAATTTTTTACTCATAACATATATTGTAAAGAAAATATCAATTTTCGGCAACTGCCAATCTTTGCTATAATAAACCCATGTCTCCAATACAAAAATTTATGCCCAGCTACATTATTTTAGGTGCTGTTTTTTTAGTGAGCTTCTGGCTGATCACTAAAGATAACACAAATTGGGAAATAATCGATATCCAACATTTTACACCAATAGTAGACAAATTTACTACTCCTGATTATGTAAGGTCAATATACCTGACTGCTTATTCAGCTGGACGAGATGAATGGCGCCAAGGTTTAATTGAAAAAATAAAAAATGGCCGGATAAATAGTGTCGTGATAGACATAAAAGATTATTCTGGTTTTATTTTATACGACAGTCAATTGCCAGCTGTCACAGAAATAAATGCTGTACGCTCAAAGATGAATGATGTCAAAAAAATTATCAAAGAATTTCATAAAGCCGGAATTTATGTGATAGCCCGACAAACTGTTTTCCAAGATCCAGTTTTGGCCACTGCCAAACCAGATTTAGCTTTCAAAACTTGGAATGGAAACATTTGGCATGACCACAAGGGCTTGGCCTGGCTCGATCCTCAAAAACAAGAAGTCTGGGATTATAATTTAGATATTGCTCGTGAGGCAACAGCTTTAGGATTTGATGAAATAAATTTTGACTATATGCGCTATCCTAGTGATGGTGATATGTCTAATATGAATTATAATCTTACATCAGAACAAAATCGTAGTGAAATCATGAAAAACTTTTTTAAATTTTTATCAGACAATTTATCTAACGAGACTGTAATATCTATCGACATGTTTGGTTTAGTCATGGATCATACAGATGATGATTATGATTTACATATTGGCCAAAAATTAACTGACGCCGCTGAATACTTTGATTATATTTATCCAATGATGTATGCCTCACATTATCCAATAAATTATTTGGGCCTAGAAAATGCTGCCGCTCATCCCGGAGCAGTTTTGACTTATGGTTTAGAAATTAGTCAGTCAGCACTACAAAATAAAAAAGCCAAGATTCGTCCTTGGCTACAAGCTTTTAATATCGGTGCTATTTATGATCAAAGATTAATCGACCAGCAAATCAATGCTGTCGAAAATGTCACTTCTACTGCCGGCTGGGCTTTATGGAATGCTCGTAATTATTATCCTGATTATATTTTTAATTAATCTCTATTCCAACTGGTGCATGATCTGAGCCCTCTATATGATCTAAAATAAAAGCTTTGGATACTTTGGATAAAATCTTGGCTGTTACACAAAAATAATCTATCCGCCAACCAACATTATTGGCTCTAGCATTAGCTCTGTAGCTCCACCAAGAATATTGAATTTTATCTGGATGCAATTCTCTGAAAGTATCTTTGAATCCTGCATCTAAAAACTCATTCATCCAGCTTCGCTCCTCCTCTGTAAAGCCAGCATTGCCAATATTAGCTTTTGGTCGAGCTAAATCTATTTCGTTGTGAGCAACATTATAATCTCCAGTGACAATCACTGGTTTTTTTGTTTCTAATTTTTTTAAATATTTTAATAGCTTATCATTAAACTCCATCTTAAAATCCATCCGAGTCAATTCACTATTAGCATTGGGAAAATAAATATTCACTAAATAATATTTGCCAATGTCTAGAGCAATGATTCTGCCTTCTGTGTCCCAAGATAATTTTGGCAACATAGAAACTTTTAAACCATCGCGCACTAAAATAGCAGTCCCGCTATAGCCTGGACGCTCAGCTGAATTCCAAAACTCTTGATAATCTGCAAAATCAAACTCTGTTTCTAAACGAGTCTTTTCGGCGATCTTTATTTCTTGCAAACATAAAATGTCTGGCTGTTGTTTTTTTAAAAAATCAACAAAACCTTTTCGGACCGCAGCGCGAATGCCATTGATGTTCCATGATAATATGTTGAGTGACATTATTTTTCTAGTACTATGGTTTGTGTAGGATAAGCAAACTCTATTTTCTCGGCAGCAAATTTATCAAAAATAGCCAAATTAATTTCTTGCTTTACATCCATGTAAGCTAAATAATCTGGAGAATCAATATAATAAACAATATCAAAATTTAAACTTGAGTCAGCAAACTTAGCAAAATGACAACGATCAAATTTTGCTCCTTTTACTTTTTTGACAATCTCTTCAATCATTTTTGGAATAGCATTTATCTTTTTAGCGTCTGTATTATAAACTACACCAAGTGAAAAAGATTCACGTCTAGTTTCCATTCGTTTAAAGTTTTGTACTCGAGCAGAAGTTAATTCTTTGTTAGCTACTACCAGCTCTTCACCTAATAAAGTTCTGATTCGAGTAGATTTTAAGCCAATCTTTTCTACCTCACCCATGTCAGTTCCGATTTGAATAAAGTCTCCTACTTGAAATGGTTTATCAATATAAATAGAAAAAGAAGAAAATAGATCAGACAAGACACTCTGCAAAGCTAAGGCTACGGCCAAACCACCAATGCCTAGAGAGGCAACTAATGAAGTTACGTTAACTCCCAAGTTAGCTAAAATTAAAATGAAGCCTAGTATCCATAAAATAACTCTGGCGATTAACTGCAAAGTTCGAACCATGGATCGATTATGTGACTTATTGCCACCAGATTTTTCAAAATAACGATTAATAAAATAATCTAATAATTTTTCTATCGCTCTGATTATTTCATAAACTACTGTGATTAAAACCAGAACTTTTAGCACAGTCAAGGCTGCGTCTGAAATAGCTAAAGATTTCAAACTAAAATAAATCGCTATAAAAAAATAAAATGGCGGTTTAATAGTTTTGAAAATTGCTATTAAAGTATCATCAAAATTAGTCTTGGTTTTTTTAGCCAAAATATTTAATCTAGCTAAAATAATAACTTGAAAAATCTTGAGGATAATAAGTAAGCCAATAAAAATAGCGGCCGCTATTAAGTAATCATAACCACTATTAGCCCACAAAGAATAGTCTTTTAAAAAGTCTAAAATATTAGTCATAAGTATAAATAATCTTGCTTAAATATATTTGCATCTTAACAAAAAAAGGGCAAAAAAACAAACCCCAATAAAATAGCCATAAGGCGAAAAGATTAGTCTGGCTGAACAGAAAAATCAGCGAACTCTCTTATCTCTCCTTGACGAACATCTACTTGGCTAATTTTAGACCAAGGTGAGCCTTTTTTACACCATTTGACCAATTTATCAACCAGCTCTTTTTCACCTTCTATTTCTACATAGACGGCACCATCTTGTTGATTTTGGACAAAGCCTTTAAGCCCTAGTTTATTAGCCTGTTGTTTGACAAAGTAACGAAAACCGACTCCTTGCACCCGACCAAATACCTTGATATTGATATGCTTGATCATAGGCAAATTGTTAATAACTATCTTTATTGTAACAAAAAAAGAAAGCGACTACCAGAGCCACCTTCTTTTGACATTTTTAGTTTAAATTTACCTGCTTACGTCTTTTTAATAATCGCTTACCTTCAAGTTGTAAAAAAACCATTGGGATGACAAATAATTGTAAAATAGTAGCAAAAGCTAATCCGAAAATAATAGCAATGGATAAACCTAACCAAAATTCATCAGACAAAGCTAATGGTGCCACACCAATAATGGTAGTAATGGAGGTCAATAAGATTGGTTGCAAGCGTGTATCGCCAGCATCAACAACCGCTTCTTTTGGATACATGTTTTTCTCTTCGATATTACGTCTGGTTTTATCGATCAAGACAATAGCATCATTCACTACGATACCAGCCAGAGAAATCAATCCTAAGAATACTGAAAAACTAAATGGTAAATGTAAGACTAGCATACCAATCACCACACCGATCAACATCAATGGCAATGTCAATAAAATAATCAATGGCGTCTTGAAAGAATTAAATTGTAAAATCAAAATAGTAGCGATCAGTAACAAAGCTATCAACATAGCGTTCCATAGTTCTGCAAATGATTGTTCGATATCTTCAACTTCACCACCATATTTTACGTCATAGCCACTTGGAATAATTTCTGCAGCCATCTTATCTTGTACTTGTGAAACAATATTACTTGGATTAGCACCTGGCTCTACGTTGGCTCGCAAAGTTACAGTACGTTCAAAATCTCTGTGTCTCAAAGTAGATAAAGCTGGCTCCAAAGAAAAGTCTGCTACTCGAGACAATTTAACATCTTGCCCCATGCGATTAGTGATAGATAAATTTTGTATTTCTTCTACGGAAGTAATACTATCTTGTTCTAATTGAACTACAACATCAATATCATCACCACCAATAGGAATTTCGGTAGCAGTTACTCCAAAGATAGCTGTTCTTAAAAATCCAGAAACTTCAGCAACAGATAATCCAGCTCGTGCCAAGGCTTCTTGATCTAAGGTAAAGGTCAAATCAGCTGGACTTACTTTTTGGTTACTAGAGGTATTAATAACACCTTCAACGCTTTCTAAATGTTGACGGATATTTTTACTTAGTTCACCTAAAACGATCAAATCATCACCAGAAACTCTGATTTCGATTGGCGCACCAGTAGGCGGACCACCGCTAATTTCTTCTACGGTTATTTTTCCTTCTTGGATATGTTCTAAATCTTCTCTAATTTCTTGACCAATTTCATAGCTTTTTTGATCCCTGTCTTCTACATCAACAAAAGTCAGACTAATATTAGCTAAATGCTCATTTGAGCTAGCTCGATCAAAACCAAAGCTAGAAGATTGTCCGATAGTAGTGACGAAACTTTTTAAATCATTTCTTTCATACAAATAATCCTCTACTTTACGAACAACAATTTCAGTTGCTTCCAAGTCTGTACCAACTGGCATTTCAATATTTACGAAACCAAAGTCTACATCAACATTTGGAAACATTCTTACTGGAATCACGCCACCAATCAACAAACCCAAGGAAATAATAAATGCAGCAACTATGGCAATGGTAAATTTAATCTTATGCTTACGATTAGCTAAAAATTTATTTACTACTCTTATGTAGGTCCTGCGCAATTTATTAGTACAATATTTTTCTAATACACTTTCCTTTTCTGCTTGCTCTACTCTCTTACGTTTCAAAAATACTTTTGCCAAAGACGGCACAATCACTAGAGAAACAAATAAAGCAGAAATTAAGGTGACAGAAATTGTAATCGGTAATACTTTCAAATATTCTCCCATGATACCGCTAACCAAAAGCATTGGAATAAAAGCAGAGATAGTAGTAAAAATACCAGCTAATAAAGGTTTACGATAATGAGCTACAGACAACAAAGAAGATTGCAGTGAATTATAGCCGGCTCGCATGTTATGGAAAATACCCTCCAAAATAATGATGAAAGTATCAACTAACAAACCTAAAGACAATACTAAAGTAAATAGGGTCAAACTATTTAAAGTATAGCCTCTGATATTTAAATAAAAAATACTAATTAAAAAAGTCAAAGGAATAGCTAACAAAGAAATAGTTGCTTCTTTAAAACTCAAAGCTAAAAACATAACGATGAAAATCAGAACAGTAGCTTGTAAGCCGCTAGTACCTAAGTTTTCTAAATCATTACGAATAAATTGTGAGTAGTCATTGTTTAGCTCAACTGTAACTCCTGCAGGAATAATTTTATCTTCTTTAAGTTGAGCAACACGTTCTTTCGATTCATCGACAATCTCTAAAATATTACCGCCAGTCTTTTTGAAAATTTGTAAAGAAGCTGTATTTTTGGTTGCTTGCCCTGCCACCGAAATACGAGACACTGTATCCAATTCTGCTAAATGATCATCAATCGTGGCGACATCTGATAATAAAATTGGAGAATTACCATTTGCGCCAACTACTACTTTGCTCAAATCTTCTACAGATTTAAATCTAGAAATAGTCCGCAAATTATAATCAACAT
The DNA here is from genome assembly GCA_964645825.1 of uncultured Gammaproteobacteria bacterium. GTDB lineage: Bacteria > Patescibacteriota > Patescibacteriia > UBA1558 > GWA2-36-10 > JABIAL01. The sequence continues at coordinate 2,631 of CAZXZY010000025.1, read as the reverse complement.
GATCAATGGTGATACTGCCTAATGGCATATCCATATTACTACCACCAATAGCGGCTACTATATTATTTAAATACAAGCCTAATCTGTTTAAAGATTCTCGATTTACTTTGACCAAAAATTCTCTATTACTGACACCCAACAATGGCACCTCTGAAACACCGGAGATATTTTCTAAATCATCTTGAATGATCTCGCCTAATTGTTTTAGCTGTTCTTGAGATAAATCACCGGCTAATGAGAAAGTAATAATCGGAAAGTCATTAGCACGAATCGGAGTGACGATTGGGCTTTCAGCCTCATCTGGCAAATTGTTAATTTCATTTACCTTATCTTTTAATTCTGAAATACTGTCGTCTAAGTCAGCTTCCGCTTCAAATTCTATAGTAATAGAAGAAACACCAGTCATTGAGTTTGAAGTAATTAATTTAACGTCATCCAATGTCTCTAATTTATTTTCTATCTCGTCTGTTATCAAATCTTCAATATCCAAGGGGCTAGCTCCCGGATAAATAGTAGTCACAACAGCAATCGGAATTTTTACTTCCGGATCCGATTCACGAGGAATATTGACTAGAGAAAGTGCGCCACCAAAAATGATAGCTAACAACATCAAAATCACCAAACGAGTACGGGTAATAAAAAATCCAAAAATTCCTTTACGGGTTTTTTCAATGGCCTCGGCATCAAATTTATTCTTTGGCTGAGGTGTACTGTTATTTAAGTTTTGATTATCCATAATTTTATTCAACGATTTCTACTTCATCACCAACAGCGATAAAGACACCATTTAATAAAATAAGTTGGTCGCCTTCTGCTAAACCAGAATTGACAGAAACTTTATCACTGAAAATTTGACCTAAAGTAACATCGCGATGAACAACTTTGCCATCTTCAACTACAAACACATAAGTACCCGTAGATTCTATGGTGGCCGCCTTAATAGGAATAACAATTAAGTCTTCTACTTCATAATTTAAATCAAAATTGACATCAGCAATTGAGCCGGCAACTAAATCATCTTCCGCCTCTTCACTTTGTACAGTTACACTAATTTTACCGCTGGCTAAATCTCCGACTGGCTCTACTTCACTGACCACACCTGTAAATTCATGATCAATGGTAACAGCATCATTAAGCTTGATAGCATCGGCAAAATCTACGTCTACATCAACTGTAATTTCTACAATAGACAAATCACCAACTTCAATTAATTCTTGACCCAAAGTAACTTGCTCTCCTGGATTTGCAAAATGAGAAAGAATTGTTCCTGAAAAAGGAGCAGCTAAAGTCAAATTACTATAATTATAAGCCATGGCATCAAGTTGAGATTGAGCCATATTTAATTCTAATACCGCACTATTTTTAGCATTAGACAAAGCAATATCGGTATTATTATATTGAATATTAGATAAATCTAGTTGCGCCTGGGCACCATCAACGGCTAAACGATTACTGATTTTTGTATTATTAATACTATTAATAGAACTAATAACAGAACTGACATGTTGGTTAATAGCCGTCTGATAACCAATGACAGTCAGCCTATCAGCTTCGTGTGAGCCCAAAGGCAAGGCATTTTGTAATAAAATAGTAGTATTGTCCACCGCGTCTTTCACAAGTAGCAATGTCTCTTGCAAATCACCTAGCGACTGACTTAAATCATCTGATGGTGTAAGCGGAATATTTAAATAACTAGCCACCGCTTGATCAAACATAAATTTTGTTTGTCTTCGAAATTGTGATTGAGTAGTTAAGATATTTTCATAAATATATTCTTTGCGATTCAAGTTACTACCGTTATTCAAAAATAATAAAACCTGAGTCATGCTATTATAAGCAGAATCATAAGCAACAAAAGCTGAGTCCTCGGCTACACGTAAAGCTTGCTCTGTTTGAGCCACCGTGTTGTCATACTGACTACGAGATAAATCCAAAGAAGCCTTGGCGCTATTCAAACCAAGCTCTGCTTGTTGGACACGCTGTCCGGTAACAATTTTAGTTTGCTCAAAACTTTGTAAAGCATTAAAATAGCCGCTTTCAATATTGGCATCCCTAATAGAAAATAATGGCTGCCCAGTAAATACTTGGGAACCAACTGGTGCTAAAAACTCAATTGTACCGGGAACCAAGCTACGCACCAAACTATGTTGTTTTGGCACAACGGTTCCACTCAAAGTCAAATCGGCATCTACTTCACTTTGTAAAGTAATATTTTGTACTTTAATTTGCTTCTTGACTAGCTCTTCTTTAGAATCGGCAACTGGACCACATCCTACAACAAAAACAGCTAGTAATAAAAGCAATACAGAAAATTTATGCATAAATTTGTTTAATTAGACTTATCAATAATCTAGCCTACGTTATCATATTTTAGCGTTTTTGTCAATGATTAATTATAATATCTTAAAGTAAAAAATAATCAAAACTTATTATTGACTAAATCAAATTTTTATTGTACAATCATCCTTGTTTATTACATAATGTTTATAAGCCGAAGTGGTGGAATTGGTAGACACGCACGACTCAAAATCGTGTGGCGCAAGCCATGTGGGTTCGAGTCCCACCTTCGGTACCATGGCAGGGTAGCTCAGTTGGTTAGAGCGCAGGACTCATAAGCCTGAGGTCGCGAGT
>CAZXZY010000024.1:0-12357 GCA_964645825.1 uncultured Gammaproteobacteria bacterium | reverse complement strand
CAACTAATCTTGGCTTAATTTTTACAAGCTTGAGCTCACTTGGTGTGATTACAACCTCTTCTACTTCAGTTGAAGCTGCTTTGATGGTAACTTTATACATTGTTTCGTGCCAAGCATTTTTAGAAACAACCCTGACTGACACAACATCGTTAATCAAGAATTTTTCTTGAGCTAACAAATTAATCTCATCATTCTCCCAAAGTTTCAACACACCATCACGTAATAATGAAACACCTATATAGCTCACATCAGGTTGAGTAGCTGATACAATTAAACTTTTCAAAGTGCTTGTATTACAAATATGATCAGACCAATCTGGACAATCTTCTACATCATCAATATATAATACAGCGCCGGCGCTAGCTTTATCTTTAATTTCTAAATTTTCTAGAGACAGAATATCATATTTATCAATAACAAATTTATTCAAAGAAGTATCAATAGATGCTTTATCGGTAATGTTAACTTTATATAAATTTGTAGTCTTACCATCTTCGGAAACTACTGTCACTCTGATTACATCACCTAATAAAATATCCTCTGTGTGTAATTTAAGAATCTCTTCATTTTCCCAAACTAACTCTACCGGCATCAAGCTAAGCCTTTTAATCTCTACTTTAATATAACTAAAGTCTGGATCAAGTGGTTCAATGAATATGCCTGTTAAGTTATCCTTTTCACTTATACATCTGACATTTGAAAAATTTGGGTTTTCGCACTGATAATCTGACAAAATCAGATTAGCTCCTTCTTCACTGAAATCACTGACTTTTAGACCAACTAAAGGCAAAACATCGATGAAATCAATGTTAAATAAGCTTAAACTAGCATCATCAACAACATTACCTTCAATGTTTAGTTTATATAAATTTGTAGTAACACCATCTTCAGCAACAACAGTCACCATTATTACATCACCTGCTAAAATATTTTCTGTCTGTAATTGTAAAATTTCTTCATTTTCCCAAATGAATTCTACTGGCATTAAACTAAGTCTATCAATCTCTACTTTAATATAACTAATATTTTCATCAATAGGTGCTAAGAAAAGTCCTAGTAAATCTTGATTCTTATTAACACATGGAGTAGAACTAAATTCTATATCTGAACAAAAATAATCATCTGAGATCAATGTAGCACCTTGTTCATCAAAGCTTTCTACTTGTAATCCAGCCAAAGGCAAAACATCAATAACATCTACTTTAAATAAATCTAAATTAGCTTCATCAGATAAAGATACGGATCCACCGCCTCCACCGCCGCCTCCACCTCTTCTTGGTGTAGTGGTAGGTGTAGTAGTGGCAACAGGCTCATCTTCAATATCTTCTAATAAAGCTTGTAAGTCTTCCCATAAAATCAAACATTGAGCTACCACATCATCGGTAATATCTTCTGGATTCAAAGCAGCCATTGTAATGTTTGCCTCGATACAATCATCGATTGTTAAATCCTCTACAGATATTTCTTCTGGCTCTGGCGTAAGAGGAGCTGGTGGCAAGACAGGGTTATAAACTAATTTATTTTCCTCTTCAATAATTTTGACTTCATCATCAACTATAATTTCTTCGACAATTGAATCTTTAGGCTCATCAACAACTTGCCTGGTCTCTTCGTCATTACTCTTACCAAAAGCTAAAATGCTTTGGATCAGAGCAAAAAGAGCTAAAATGATAATAAACCAAAAGAAAAACTTTTTCTTCTTACGAGAATCTTCTTCAGGTTGTTCATTTTTAAGAGGACTTGTATTTACTGAGGCACTATCTTTTGGCATTTCAGTAACTACGTTTGCTTGGGTGTTTTTTTGTTCTTCCATAATGATGGGGTTATTTATGTTGCTTATTACTTAATAGAGTACTATAGCATAAACATATACTAAATACTACAAATGTCAATATATTACTATATCATAAAAATCTAAAATTGTCAATTATATTCAAGATATAGCAAATAAAATGCAAAATACTCTATAATTTCGGCTAATTATAGCATAAACAAGCTCTTACTATTGACAATACTGGATAAATATATTAAAATACCAAATCAATGTTCTTTTGCATGTAGGGATCATGCACTTACTAATCTCGAGTCAACAAACTACAGGAGGAAGCATGAGCTTCAGAAAGCGCATCAACGATGAATTAGCTAAACTGTCCACGACCGATTTGGAACAATGTCCGGTGACCGGCAAGATTGAAGATGGTGAGGTATCACTGGGAGAAATGAACGACGAACAGCGTCGTCTGTTGTCCCTACGCTATCACTATATTCACGAAGCAGAAGGGCTGAACAAAGCTCACCGGGAATTCCACGATGAAGAAATCCCAGCTGACAAAGCAGCCGAGCATGAGCAACGCCACAATGCCCTATTGAAATCTATTCGAGTGAACGACTTGATCACTGAATACTTGAACAATGCCATGTGGTCGTCAGTTCAACATCAGGTGCTTGATCATATGGAGCCCTTTGATAGCCTTGCCATCCGGGAAAAATGGCAAATAGTCGGCTGCAAAGGCGAAGAAGAACGTCCTTCGATTCGCATTATTTCCATCGGCCTGGGCGGATTCCCCTTCCCTTTCATGGGCTAACGAGCACTGGCTAATGAATAGCCTTTCCGGCAAGTACCCTAACTTGCCGGATTTTTTATATAAAAAATCCCCCGCAACGTACTTACGTTGCGGGGAAATTGAATTAACAATCCACCTATTAGAAAGCAAATGTAATTTCTGCCTTCAATTCACCTCCTTTCCAGTTGCCAACTTTGGCATCGTAAAATACCTTGACAAACGAATTTTTACTGTAGACCCAGGACAAACCAGTCAACCAGGCCTCTGTTTGATCACCGAAGTCATACTGAGCATACAGCTGCAATGATGGATGCCAAACTTTCCAATGATCTTGCACAAAGAAAGCGTGACCTAAATCATCATCATCAAAGTGTGCCCAGCCGATGAAAAGATTTTCCAGGTATTTACCCAGGTGATCCCCGGCAAAAACAACTGTGTGACCGACACTTTCTTCCCAGCCCATGGACAATGTGCCAAGACTTAGGGTAGTAGCAAACTGTCCCTGACCAAAACTAACTGCCTTGAATTCAAACAATTTGTACTCGTAGTACAGAGCGGCTCCCGGACAGTAAACCGAAAAGTTTCCTTCAGCATCTGGCCAACGCGTCAGTGGTAAACCAGCTGGTCCAGGGTAAAAAAACTGTATCGGATTCAGGGATTGTCCGAGCACCAAGGAAGCTTGACCACCGCGCCAATCACGATCGAACTGCACATATGCGTACTTCATAGCCGAAGTACTAAGATCATACTCGAATCTGGTCAGAAATGTGTCCTTCAACACCGCACTGTAAGGATGAGCCTTGAGTCCAACACGCGCCCATCGCCAATTATGATCAAATTTCTGATTCGTCTCAGCGTTCAGGCTGGCGAAACCATAAACGTCGAGTGAGGTCGGTGCACTGATCTCAGCTGCTTGAACAGCCGACACAGTGACCAATAAGGCACAAAACCAAACCAACGTAAAATTCTTCATTGTCTTACCTTTCCGTTGTTCTTCTGCTGTTATTGAGTGTTTAGATTGTTTTGGTGATTGAGTTGTAACGAGCTGAATATATGATTAAAACATATTTTACCATATCTTGTCAAGGCAAACTAAAAACCGCGTATTAACACGGTTTTCTATTTTATTTTCTTTCTAAATGCTCGCATCGATCAACTATCTCCCCTGTTTTATATTTCTTATGACTAATAATAGTCTCCCCTATTATGGAAGCAATATCACTTGGCTGATACAAAGCCTCGCGGCCTTTTTTAAAAGCTTTTTTGAATAAAGCAGTATTAGTAGCTCCTGGTGTTACACTAAGCACCTTTACTTTCTTCAAATCTTTAGCCAAAGCCTTGCTAAAACCAATCACTCCAAATTTGGAGGCACAATAAACAGAAAACTCTTTTTTACCTTCCAGGCCTGCACCTGAAGAAATATTAACTACCAAGCCTTTGGATTTTTTTAAATTAGGTAATAAATATTTAGTCATCAAAATCATGGCTTGTAGATTTACAGACAAAGTAAGCTCTATCATTTTATCTGCATAATCAACTAACTCTCCAGCTACAACTACACCAGCATTGTTCACCAAAACATCAACTTTGGTATTTTTCAATTTACTAGCTAATTTTTTGATAGCCGCCAACTTAGTCAGGTCAACTAAAAATGTATCAACTTTAACTTTTTTTTGTTGAGCTAGCAGGCTGGCTTTTTTTTGCCAAGGACCCTTAGCCTTATCAATCAAAATCAAATTAAAACCATGGTCAGCTAGCCATTCGGCTGTCGCCCAGCCAATACCACGAGCTGCTCCGGTAATCAAAACTGTTTTGTTTTTCATATGTTTATTTTAGCTTTTTTGTAAGCGTGTTTTTTTATTATAAAGAATAAATAATGCTTTAGTTATTTCTATGGTCAAAATTACAACTACTAAGAAAATCAAAATAATTTGCCATTCATTCCAAGTCAAAGGCACGGTATGTAAAGCATTGTTTAAAAATGGCACATAAATAGCAGCTAACTGCAGACATATGCCAAATAATACTGCTACATTTAAATACTTATTTTGAAAAGGATGAGAAGTAAAGATGCTATGTTTCAAATTACGGATACTAAAGACATACAAAAGTGTATCTAAACCAAGCGCTGTAAAGACCACGGTTCTTGCTAGGTCTAAATCACCTGTCTTGTTCCACCAAAACCAAAAGAGTAATAAGCTAGCTAAAGCAGTAATAATACTGATCGCGGCAATTAAAAATTTGCCTTCGAAATTGAGTAAAGCTTTGAAATCAAAACCGCGACGGCTCTTCATCACATCTTCATCTTCTGGCTCCATGGTCAAAGCTAAATTCGGCAAACCATCACTAACTAAATTGATCCACAAAATTTGGGCAGTAATAATCGGTAATGGCCAGCCCAAAAACATGGCAAGGGTAATAATAATAATTTCGGAAAAACTATCAGATAACAAATACAAAATAACTTTGCGGACATTATCAAAAATAACGCGACCTTGTTTAATAGCAGTAACAATAGTTTTAAAATTATTATCTAACAAGACTAAATCAGAAACTTCTTTAGCCACATCAGAACCAGAAGAAACCACCACACCAATGTCGGCAGCTTTTAAAGCTGGTGCATCATTGACACCATCGCCGGTCATAGAAACTATTTCTCCTCGCTTTTGCCAAGCTTTGATGATGCGCAGCTTATCAGCTGAGGTGACGCGTGCATAAACTTGGATATCTTGAATTCTCTGATCTAATTCTTGATCACTAATTTTTAATAAATCTTCTCCACTCAAAATATTCTCAGCTTCTACTTTCAGCCCTAAATCTTCAGCAATTCTTTTGGCGGTAAACTTATTATCTCCCGTGATAATGATAGTACGAATATCAGCTTCTAAGGCAATTTGCAAAGTTTCCTTGGTTTCTGGACGCAATGGATCAGATAAACCCCATAAACCAACAAAAATCAAATCATGCGGATCATCTTTACAAGAATCTAAGTCGGGATACTTTTTTGGTATTAATTTATAAGCTCCAGCTAAAACTCGTAAACCATCTTTACTAAAGTCTTCCAATCGTTTATTAAAGCTCTCTAGTTTACTAGCTGTGAGTTTGCTTTTCTTATTGTTATTTAAATATTCACTAGAAAATTCCAAAATCTTTTCTGGCGCACCTTTGATAAAAATAATATCGTGAGTACTATCATAGCTATGTCGCGTTACCATGTATTTATAACGAGAATCAAAAGGAATTTCATCTTTACGGCGGTATCGATTTTTTAATTGCTTCAAATCATGTTGTGAACCACCAAATAACAACAAAGCTTTTTCAGTTGGACTACCTAAAACAGTCCAATCTTCAAAACCATCTTCTATATTTTGGATGCTAGAATCATTACATAAAGTCGCAATTTCTAATAATTTCTCAATTTCTTTGTTATTGTCCTCATCTTTCAAAGAATGAGTTGCTAAATCTATCAGATGCTTACTGGTAGCAATCTTAGTCACTCGCATCTCTCCTTCAGTTAAGGTGCCAGTTTTATCCGTACAAATCAAAGTAGTTGAGCCTAGGGTTTCTGCTGAAATCAATTTACGCACCAAACCATTGTTCTGCAAAATGCGTTGCATACCAATAGTCAAAATCATAGTCACGCCAATCACTAAACCTTCAGGAATAGCAGAAACCGCTAGAGCAACAGCAACAGTGAACATTTCTAAAGTAGATTGACCTTCAATTAATCCCAAAAAGAAAACCACCATGGCAATCATAACAATAATCTTGGTGATATTTTTAGCAAAATTATCTAAATTTTTCTGCAAAGGAGTTTTTTCTTCCTCCGTTTCCTTGAGCATGGTTGTGATCTTGCCAATTTCTGTTTCCAAACCAATTTTGGTGATAACGGCCTGCCCTCGACCTTCCACCACCAAAGTACCCATGAAAACAGAATTATTTCTTTCTGCTAAGACCGTGCCTTTATCTAAAGGTTTTATTTGTTTTTCTACTGGCCAAGATTCTCCAGTCAGAGTAGCTTCATTTATTTTAAGATTATTTACAGATAATAAACGCGCATCAGCCGGCACTCTATCACCAGCTTGCAATAAAATAACATCACCTGACACTAAATACCTTGCTTCTATTTTGACTTCATGTCCATCTCGCAAAACGATTGCTTCTTTTTTGACGACTTTACTAAGTTGTTCCAGAGAAGAGTTGGCTTTTTTCTCTTGCCAGAAACCAATAACAACATTTAAGCCAACTGCTGCAAAAATAACATAAGCATCAACAAATTCACCAAAAACCAGACTAATTAAACCAGCAATTAATAAAACATAAACTAGAGCACTTTTAAATTGAGCAAAAAACAAACGCCAAGCAGAAAACTTTTGTGCCTGGGCTAAAATATTCTCTCCATATTTTTCACTTCGTTTACTAGCCTCTCTAGTTGATAAGCCAGTTTTTTTAGTCACCAAAACTTCGAGAATTTTACTTACATTTAAATTATGCCAAATAGTTTTTGCTTTAAACATGAATATATTATACCATAAGTTATTCAAAAAGTTTAAATTTTATTATTGATTTTTTTCTTAAATATAAGTAAGATTAAGCTAAATTAATAAAAATTATGACCGCTTTAAAAACCATCAAATTAAATTTACAGAAAAATATTAAAAAGATTTTTGATATTGATCTTGATTTACTACAAATAGACTTAGACTTGCCACCAAATGAAGATTGGGGTGATTATGCTTTTTCCTGTTTTGCACTAGCCAAAGACCTTAAACAAAGCCCTAATGAAATTGCAAAACTTCTAGCCGACAAATTTACCCCCGACGAAGTGATTAGCTCTGTCTCATTTGCTGGCCCTTATGTAAATTTAAGTATCAACTCCTCTACTTTTGCTGAATTAGCTCTAAAAGATTTTGCTCTAAAAGATTTTGCTAAACATAATTTTGGCAGCAAAAGAAAAATAATGATCGAGTTCTCTGGACCCAATACAAACAAACCACAACATTTGGGCCATGTTCGAAATAATATTTTAGGTCAATCTTTAGTAAATTTACACCGAGCCTGTGGCTTCAGAGTTATTCCCGTAAATATTATCAACGATCGTGGTATTCACATCATCAAAAGCATGTTGGCTTATCAAAAATGGGGTGGAAATAAAACTCCAAAAAGTACCGGTATAAAAGGAGATCATTTTGTGGGTGATTATTATGTTCGTTTTGATCAAGAATTAAAGAAAGAAAAAACACAATATTATAAAGCAAACAATGTAGATCTTGATGCTGTAGACGATTTAGAAAAAAGAAAAATAGAAGAAGACTTCTTATCTCAATCTCCATTGATGCAAGAGGCACAAAGCATGCTTAAACTTTGGGAAGATAATGACAAGCCGATCAAAAAATTATGGAAAACAATGAATGACTGGGTTTACGAGGGCTTTGAAGAAACTTATAAAAATTTAGATATCACTTTTGATAAAGTTTATTATGAAAGCAAAACTTATCTTTTAGGCAAAGACTTAATAGATCTGGGTTTAAAAAACAATGTTTTCCACAAAAAAGAAGATAATTCTGTTTGGATTGATTTATCTGACGAAGGTTTGGACGAAAAATTAGTTTTGCGTGGTGACGGAACATCGGTTTATGTCACTCAAGATCTTGGTACCGCCAAACAACGTTATGATCAAACCAAGTTTGATAACATGATTTATGTAGTTGCCAATGAACAAAACTATCATTTCAAAGTTTTATTTTTAATTTTGAAAAAATTAGGATTTGATTGGGCTGACCATTTACATCATCTGGCTTACGGTATGGTCAATTTACCAGACGGCAAAATGAAATCTCGTGAAGGTAATGTGGTCGATGCGGATGACATCATCCAAGAAATGCAAACTAAAGCGACCGAAATCATGACCGCAGCAAACAAGCAAATCGAAACCACTGAAGAGCAAAACAAAGAGTCAGCCAAAACTGTTGGTCTGGGTGCTTTAAAATTTTTCATGTTGAGCACCAATCCTCAAAAAGACATGATCTTCGATCCGCAAGCCTCTATTTCTTTTGACGGTTACACTGGTCCGTTTATTCAATACACTCACGCTCGCATCAATAATATTTTGAAAAAAGCTGGCAAGCTGACAGTTAATAAAAATCTAGATAATCTAGACATCAGAATAGAAGAAAAAAAATTAATCAAAGCTTTATTGAATTTCCCAGAAGCAATCAAACAATCAACCACAAATCATAATCCCGCTACTCTCACTCAGCACTTATTTGATTTAGCTAAAACTTTTAATAATTTCTACCAACAATGCCCTGTCTTAAAAGCAGAAAACGAAAACACTAAAAATTTCCGCCTGCAACTTTGTTTACAAAGCAAAAATATCTTAGCCCAAGGCTTGAATTTATTAGGCATAGAAGCTCCTGAAGTAATGTAATTTTATTCCTCCAAGGGGGAAACTCCCCCTTGCACCCCCTTTTGACAGTTTTCGTTGACAACTTAGCAAAATTAACTTATAATAAAGCTCGTATTTTTATAAACATGCGCCTATAGCTCAGCCTGGTAGAGCAGCAGCCTTTTAAGCTGATGGCCGTAGGTTCGAATCCTACTGGGCGCACCATCTCTAATATTCAAGGCAAGAGCCTTGTTTTTTTATTGAAAAGCTCTCCTATTTCATAGCTATTGACAAAATACAGTATATATGATAGTTATATACTATAATTCGTTCCTGAGATTGGAGATATTCTGACACAGAGTCGGAAATTTCTATCTCATTTTGACATCAAGCGCCTGGAGGTCCACCAATGCTGTCCCGTCCTATACCAATGTTTATCATTCTTTACTAATTCCACTGCCCGACATGACTTTTCCTGGATCTATCTCAAGATTCGATGGATCTGCTTGGCCCTTGCTTTCTCTTCGGAGTTAGCAAGGGCTCTTTTTTTACTTAAAAAATTATTTACCACTAATAAAATTTATGCTAATATATCTTTAGTACTTTTTAAGTAAGTTATTTATTAACTTACACTTCCAACACTAAGATTAATTTTCTAGGAGACATGTTATGAGCTGGTCAACCCTTGCGATGAACATCGCACAAAACACACTATCAACAGAACAATTCAGTGAGATTACCGGGCCATCGATGAGCACGGAACAAATCTAAAATCAATCTATAAAATCGGCCACGGAGCCGCCCCGTCATCACAATTGACGGGGTTATTTTTTTGTATAAAATGGGTATAAACTGTCGATAAAAAACACCTTGAAAAATCAAATAAAATAGGGTAAGCTAAGTTTACAAATACAGGCCTATGAGTAAAATCCCTCCACAAAATTTAGAAGCCGAAGCCTCCTTATTGGGAGCTCTTTTGATCGATAAAGAGGCAATTATTAAGGTTGCCGATGGTATCGGACCAAAAGACTTCTACAACAATAAACATGGCATGATTTTTGAATCCATCATGGATTTACTGGATCAACATGAACCAATCGATATTTTATCAGTTGGCAATCGTTTGGCTGAAAAAAAACAGCTTGAACAAATTGGTGGCAAAGCATATTTAGCAGAACTTACCGCTGCAGTACCAAATGCTTCCCACGTCAAATCATACGCCAATATTATTCGCAAAAAATCTATCTTGCGACAGCTTGAATCCGCTGCCTCCGAAATATCTGAAATTTCTTTTTCTGAAGAAGAAGACATCGAAAAAACACTAGACAAGGCCGAACAAAAATTATTCTCTATCTCCCAACACTCCCTCAAACAAAACTTTGTTCCAGTCAAAAGTATCTTGCAAGAAACTTTTAATCGTATTGACGAATTACATAAGTCTGGTGGCGCTGGAGTGCGCGGTGTACCAAGTGGCTATCCGGATCTAGACAATTTATTATCTGGTTTCCAAAAATCTGATCTTATTATTTTAGCTGCTCGTCCTTCAGTCGGTAAAACAACTTTAGCTTTAGATATATTACGTCACATTGCTACCAAATCCAAAGTTCCAGTTGGCATTTTCTCTTTGGAAATGTCAAAAGAACAGTTAGTAGATAAATTATTAGCCACTGAAGCTGGTGTTGATCTTTGGCGCATGCGTACCGGTAAACTATCTGACAAAGAAGATGACGATGACTTTCCTCGTATTGGACGCGCGATGGGCGTATTATCTGAAGCACCAATTTTTATCGATGATTCAGCAGCCGCCAATATTATGGAGCTACGAACCAAGGCTCGTCGTCTAAAAATGGAACATGGCTTAGGATTTCTAGTTGTTGACTACTTGCAATTAATGGAAGGCCGTAGTAATGAAAATAGAGTCCAGGAAATTTCTGAAATCTCTCGTGCCTTAAAACAATTAGCCAAAGAAATTGACGTTCCCGTCCTCGCTCTTTCTCAGTTATCCCGTGCTGTGGAAAATAGATCTCCAGCCATTCCAAAACTGGCTGACTTACGTGAGTCTGGCTCTATCGAACAAGATGCTGACATTGTAATGTTTATTTATCGTAAATCAAAAGATAAAACTAGAGACTGTCCAGAAGATGAAAAAAATCTAGTAGAACTACACATTGAGAAACATCGTAATGGGCCAACTGGCATTGTTAATCTATTCTTTGATGAAAACAAAGTTACTTTCCGTAGTATGGACGGACAACGTGGACACACGGCCGCTCCTCCTACACCAGAAGAAGCACCAATAGCAGCCGAACCGGCGCCAATAGATCCGACAGGCTGGCAAACATTACCTACAAAATAATTTAAAAATTTAATTAAAAACAAACAATATGTTCAACAAACTAAAACAATTCAACGATCTAAGAAAACAAGCCAATGACCTAAAAAGCATGATGGCTAAAGAAACCGTTGAAGTAGAAAATAAAGCAGTCAAGATTTTGATGGATGGTAATCAAGAAATCAAAACTCTAGACATCAAACCAGAAATGTTATCAAGTAATAACAAATCTGATTTAGAAAAAGGGATCAAAGAAGCCATTGCTGAATGCATCAAAAAAGTACAAAGAAAAATGGCAACTAAAATGCAACAATCAGGAGATTTCAACTTTCCTGGAATGAAATAATCTTATGGCTCACTTGCCAGACTTTATTCAACGGCTTATTGCCGAATTTGATAAGCTACCGGGAATCGGACCAAAAACGGCCTCCCGGTTAGTTTTTGATTTACTACATCGTAAAGAAGACATCAAATCTTTTGCCGATGCCCTACAAGAAGCGCATGGACAAATTCATCTTTGTCCACAATGTTTTAATTTGTCTGACAATGATTTATGTAATATCTGCGCTAACCCAAATCGTGATCAAAATATCATCTGTGTAGTGGCTCACAATCAAGATGTCGAAGCAGTCGAAAAAACTGGAGAATTCACTGGCACTTATCATTTACTAAATGGCGTTTTAAATCCTTTGGATGGTGTCACACCTGATAAATTAAAGATCACTGAACTAGAACGTAGAATTACTGACAAAAATGTCACCGAAATCATTTTGGCTTTAGATCAAAGTATGGAAGGTGAAGCAACATCTATTTATTTAGCCAAATTATTAAAAAAATATAACATAACTATTAGCCAATTAGCCCGTGGTATTCCAATGGGTGCCAATATCGAATACACTGATGAGATTACTTTAACTTCTGCCTTACAGAATCGTAAAAAAATTTAGTAAACAAAAAACCGCCTCAAGGGCGGTTTTAAAATATTTATATTTAGACTACAATCTTTTCAATCTTTATTTCAGCTTGGTGTTGACGATGACCAACTGTTTTTTTATAACGAGTTTTAGCTTTGT
>CAZXZY010000023.1:0-12761 GCA_964645825.1 uncultured Gammaproteobacteria bacterium | reverse complement strand
AACAATTTTCAGTTAATTGTTGGTCAATAAAAAAGGTCAACGGAACTTGAGCAGCCTTCATCAAAATAACCGAAGTAATAGCACCGGCAAAAAATGCCGCCGCCGTAGACCATAATAATATTTTTTTAGTTCTAGCTTAGCCATTTTTTTTATCACTTTTTTCTTCTGGTCTTGATTTTATTTCCTTCCCGCTATATATGGGTATTGTAAAATAAAATTGACTACCGACATGCTCAATACTATCGACAAAAATCTCTCCTCCCATTAATTCAACTAATTGTTTGGTAATCCACAAACCTAAACCAGTTCCCACGATTCCCTTAGTGTCATCATTTTGCACTCGATAAAATTTGTTAAACAAATTTGCTCTAGCCGGAGCAGCAATACCCATGCCTGAATCTTTGACTGCAATTCTAATAAACTTGTCATTCTCTTTTTTAGCTATCAATTCAATCTCGCCTTTCTTAGTGTACTTTACAGCGTTGCCCATTAAGTTAATTAAAACTTGTCTTAGCTTGTCTGGATCAGCGAAAACAGCTGGCAAATCTGCAAATAAATTTAATTTTAAATCTAAACTTTTTTCTTTTACTCTTAAATCAAATTCATCGCCAATAGAAGTTAACAATTCTCCCAGCTCTACTTTTACTGGCGCTATCTCTAAACGATTTTGTTCTATTCGAGATACATTTAATAGATCTTCCACTAAATGAGCTAAGCGATTTGTAGAAGCTTCCATGATTTTTAAATTTTTTTGCCCAGCTTCATTGAGATTACCAAAATCACCCTCCAACATCATTGATAAAAATCCCTTGATGGTGGTAATTGGCGTTCGTAATTCATGAGAAGCCATGGAAATAAATTCGTCCTTCATCTTGTCAACTTCTTTTAGTTTTTTGAATAATAAAGCATACTCAAAAATTCTAGTATTAGCAGCCAATAATAAAATAACTATCAAAACTGTTACTGCTAAGATCAAATATGATTTGGTCAAAGTCTGCTGCACTAGATTGTCCATTACACTCAGAGACATGTCTAGGCGTAATAGGGCTTTTTTCTGATCATTTTGATCTTGCAATGGCGTTACTAGCTGCCAAAAACGATCTGCTTCATTGATTGGCTGATCTTCAGCATAAACTAAGGTGGCAATAGCTCGTCCTTGGTGCCAAGAAATGACATTATTTAAATCTTCGCTAATTTCTCCAACACTAGCTTCATTCAGACTAGCGTCCACTATAAAATTTTCCCCCGATGGAGATAAAATATCAAAACGTACCAAATCACGAGTTGCATCACCAATGCTAGCTACCTTTGTTTGTAGCTCCGTTGGCGTAAGATCTTTTTCAGCAAACCAAGCACTAAAAACTTGACTGATAGTCAAAGCCTGACGTTGCAATTCTACGTCAATATTATTCTTGAAAGACTTTACCGAAGAGACAGTATTAAAAATAATAGTCAGCGGAATTAAAATAATCAAAACTACCGCATAGATAATCTGATAATTACGCTGCAAAAATATTTTTGATTTTTTTGGCATACTAGAGTTCCTCTACTGGATCATCTTTACCTCGATGAATAAAAATTATGACGCCCAAAGATAAGACAATCAAAGCAGCACCACCTAATAAATAATATAAAAGCATGTTGTCCACCTTGCTATTTGGTGGCTGAGCAGAAAAATAATCACCAGCGGAAACTGCTTGAGCAGAACGGACGAAAAATGACAAAGGATTAGACTGCTTTACAATCTTACCAGTCTCATCGTTGATAGTAACATAAGCTTGATGCTGACCATCGGTCAAATTTTCATCCAAAGCATATGACCAATTACCATTAGCATCTGCTTGGGTAGTCAAAACTAAAGGCAAATCACTATAAATATAAATTAATACCCAGGCATTAGCATCTGCTTGTCCGGACCAAGTCAGTGAGCTCTCTTCTGTTTCATTATCGGTCTCAACAATAGTGATGTTTTCATCTAATCTATCTGCATTTAATATTGGCTGCTCTAAATTAGCGCCTGTTAAAATAATTTGATCCAAATTAGTTCTATCTATATCTAAATTACCATCACCTAAGGGATTATAATTATTAGAAATCTCTTGACCGTCTAAATAGCCATCACTATCACTATCGGAATTAAATATATCTGTGCCGTAGTAAGCCTCCAGATCATCTGGCAAGCCATCGCTATCGGTATCTATCATTAAAACAGCTGGTGAAACTACCTCTAGCCGTTGTTCATTTACTAAAGTAATGCTTTCTTCAGAAGAAATAATAAAAAGATTGTTGTCATTGATCAATGGCACTGCATCTACTACTTCTACACCTGCTAATTGTTCTATTAAATTTTGAGTGGAGATTGATTGACCTATCAATGGCTCCATCACTGTGCTGATAGACTGTTTTTTCTGTTGTTTGATGACTAAACGATTTAAATAATCGTCTTGTAAAATTTCCTGACACAAATATTCAGATTCCAACTGACAAGCAACATCAAAAGAATATTTTTCTAACAAGTAGTCTTCACAGGCTTGAGGATCTACGATCTGTTCCTCCTGACACTCCAAATCAACATAAGTTCTATTTAAATAATCCTCACAAGCCGTAGCATCATAAATATTTTCTGCTAAACATAGCTGATCGATATCACCGCTCAACATTGCTAACCAATGAGCGCAATCACTCTCATTCTCGATACCAGCATCCAAACAAAATTGATCAATATCAACATTATCCATGACTTCTATTTCTGGATCATCATTTGAGTCTATATGTGTACATTGTCCTTCTACACAGGAACAATCACCGTATGGCAAGCCAGCACAGTCTATGACTGGAGCATCATCTTGATGATAACAACCGCTACATAAGTTTACACAATCTACATCTGTTTGGCATGAAATTGGCTCATCTTCTTCCGGAACATCATCCCCCTCTTCTTGGTTATCATCTCCATCATCTTCTGGCTGAGGAACATTAGGATCAGCATTTTCGTCTTGATCTTCTTCTGGAACACCTTCTTCTATATCACCACAATTCCAATTACAAAATGTACTTGGCTGGCTACTGGCTGGTAACTCCCACATAAAATGAGGCTCATTATCATGGTTAGCTGAAATCTCAAAAATAGCACCCGTACCAAAAGCTGGACTAGATGGATTACAAACATACATTACTACTTCCATTGCAGTATCGCTTGTATAAGTTATTCGAAATTCATTATACACATCATTCAATGTGTACATTTCTGACAACTCACTTACTTCACCAGACAATGCTTCTACACCAATTGTCCAATCTTCTGGATCAACAGATTGCTCATATGTCTGATAACAAGCTACATCTGCAAAATCATAGTCATTAATAAAAAATTGACTAACTCCATTATCTTCTGGTGGATCAAGAATTGGCAAATTAACTACAAAATTAAATATTTCTTGAAAAACTACTCCATTAGCATCAATGCTGATAACAGTCAAAATATAATCACCATTAATAAAAGTATTGTCTAGAGTAATAACTTGACTCCAATGTTGCCCATCTATATTTTGTAAAGAAAATTCTACTCCAATAGAAGGGTCGTCCGCTTTAGTAAACAAAAATCCAACATCAGCAGCTATAAAATTTGTAAATAATTGAATTATTAAGTCATTATTTTCAATGATTGTTGTGCTTGGCTGCTCTAAAGTGATAGCATAGTCTATCGGATCGGTAACCGCACCGGAATTATTCTCTTCTTCCTCTTCTGGTGGCACAGTGGTCTCTTCTTCCTCTTCCTCTTCTTGATTCTGAATAACAAAAACTATTGGATCAGTTAAATAGTTTGTAGCAGCGTCTAGCCAGAACACTACATAATAATCACCATCTTCATATTGCGTGGTATTGCCTAAATGACCCTGATAAATCAAATTATCACTGCTGCTAACTGATAATTGATGATCTTCCATCAGGTTACCATCGATATTATACAAACTAGCTCCCAAAACCTCTGTGTCTTGCAAGCTTCTATTTAATATAACTTCTAAGGGTGCATTATTACCGCTAATAATTGATTGAGTCACTGGATAAACAATGTTGGCTACTACTAGAGGATCGATTTGTGGATCATTGAGTGGTGGCGTATCCGTTTCTTCCTCTTCTTCCTCTTCTGGCGGCACGCTAGTGTTTTCTATAATAGTAAACAAATGATCGTTGGAGCTAGCGAACTCCATAATTGTCCCATCACTTCCATAAGCAGTAGCTGTGGCTGATAAATAGTATCCTCCTGGAATGACATTTGTAGTATCCCAAGTGCTGTCCGCTGCCCATATATTATTATTTTCTAAATAAGCTTGAAATTGTAACTCTAGAGCTTGATTTTCATCACGGATAATAAAATAAACCGAATTAAAATCATGGTCACCATCAATAATTGCCTGCAATAAAACTTGTTCGCCAGCTACAAAGCTGTCATTTTCTAAAATAAACTGAATCGGCAGTTGATGAATGTTATTAAAAGCCGCTCTGCTAGTCACAAAAACTAGACCACTTAACAAAACTAAGGCAACTACAAAAACTTTAGTTAACCAATGATTTATTTGCTCAATTTTCATAGAAAAAATATTATTTTGTGACTAAATTATACCATAAATCAGTATAAAATAAAAAACAGCCCCAAGGCTATTTTCTCTTAATAAATTTTATTACTTTAACTACGCTGCTTCACAAACACAAGATATTTTGTAACCGGAAGTGGCTGACTCAGAACAATTATATGCCGGCGTAGCCGTATCATACAAACAAATATCCATTCCTGGAGCGATGGTCAATACTCCTGGTGAATGAGCATAGCCATCGGCTACATAACAATATGCCCCACTGTAACAAGTACTCCCCGATATGCCTTTGTTTAATTCACAAGTTGTGTCTGGCCCATACGTAATCCCCGATACACAGACTAATTCATTTTCTGCACATACTTGGTCACAGCTCATGTTAGCTGTGCTGGCCAAATACCAACAATATCCTTCATATTCATACCCAGTACATGTCGGTGCTGCTGCTTCAGTTGTATCTACTATCCTCGGATTTTTAGTAATAGCCTCATCTTCATAATCACAAGAACCGACAATGACTTGATCGCCAACATTTTGAACATAATAACCCGTATCAGCTGAGTTGGTCTTTTCTGGATCTACTGGCAAGGTAGGTAAATAACTGTCTAGAAAATCCGTTGTTGTATCAATAACCAGACAATCTTCTGTATCCCCGCTGCAAGTTAGACTAATCGATGTATCACACAAAACTTTTTTGCTAGTGGTAATATCTCCACTGATTGGAATATCTCCTTTATTATCTAGCATATAATCTTTCATGGCTTGAGCAATTAACAAAACATCTTGCTCTCGTTGAACATCTTTAGCAGCACTTATCCGACTAGCCGGATCGACAGCCACATAAACACCCATAAACAAAATCAGGACCACCGCAACGGTGATGATTGTGCCGATCAAATTTAAGCCTTTTTGATTCATGTTTACATTATAGCTTGATTTAACAAAATTAAAAACCCCGCTCCAACAACGAGCGGGGTATATATGGCGCGATTATGGCGAAGCTTTATTGACATTTGCTTCTTTATGTTGAGTTATTATTGTGAGACTTTCTTGTGATCTTCTGATCAAATCATGATCAGGTTCAATCATTAATTGATGTTCTGTTTTTACGGCCGAATTTTTCTTCTTGCGACCAAAAATATTTGAAAGAGACATTTTTTATGACAATTTAATGATTAGGCATAAATAGTGTATGCTGACCAATTTAAAATTAATAAAATTGGTAGTATTATTGAAAGATTATTTAATTGTTGAGTTTGCATATATTTTATATTAAACTGTAAAGATAGCAGTTTCTAATAAAAATAGTGCTAATAGAGCCCATGATTCGTGGCTCTCAAAATGTGAGTAGGCTTTACGCTTTACTAATTTAAATGAGCTGACGCATTTGCACTCGTCTGAGTTGCATTTTTTGCATTCCATATTTTTATTTTTTATTTTTGTTTTTATTTTTTTATAAATTTTATGTGATTAATGATCAAATTTGAGCAGCGGAAGATACTAAAACCATGAAAGATAAGATGGCACATAGCGTTAATACCGCCCAGTAATCTCCACTACGATACTTTTTGTGTCGCGCACTAGAGACGACTTGAAAAGAGATTGATTTAGACATAATTTTAATTATTAGTATTTATCTTAGTTCGTGGCCAAAATAAAAAAGTTGGTCCCTACGCAAATCATGCGCAGTTCTGCCAACTTTCTATAATCATCATAACACGTAAAAGCCCTTTTGTCAACGACCGCTTTGAGTATATTTATCTAACCTTAGCAAAAAAACACTAAAACACTAAAATATTTTGACAAGAAAATCTAAATAATCTATACTTTAGTTAACTAAAGTATATTATGACATCAACGCAACCAACCCATCCTAAAGAGCTTTATCAAGCGATGTTAACAATGCGCAATCCAGAGGAATTGTCTCGTTTTTGCAAAGATCTTTTAAGTAAACACGAAATAATGGAGGTCAGTCGACGTTGGCAAGTAGCCCAAATGCTACATGATAAGGTACCTTATACAGAAATAGAGACTAAAACTGGCCTCTCCTCTGCTACCATTGCTAGTATCTCTCACTGGCTTAAAAAAGGCCTAGGTGGTTATAAATTAGCTATTAAAAGACTTAAAGATAAAAGATAATCAAAAAAATATGAAAATAGAAGTAGTTAAAGAATTATGTATCAGTGTAGCGACTTGTGTCCAAATTGCTCCCAATACTTTTGAACTAGATGATGAAGGAATAGCAATAGTCAAAAATCCTAGCGGCGAAGACAAGGAAACTATTTTAAAAGCCGCCCAAAGTTGTCCAGTTAACGCAGTTATCATTACCGATGATGACGGCACTCAACTTTGGCCAAAATAAATACTTGTGCTGAACTAGTTTCAGCAACTTTAAAAATTAGATTCTGAAATAAATTCAGAATGACTAAGAATTAATTTATTAACATATGCAAAAATATACAACACCAGATTTGCCTTATGCTTATGATGCCTTGGAGCCTCATATTGATCAGGCAACTATGAAAATACACCATGATAAACATCATGTTGGCTACACCACAAAGCTAAATACCGCACTAGAGGCTCACACTGAGCTGTTCGAAAAAACTCCCGAAGAATTATTAGCAGATTTAGCTAATTTACCAGAAGAAATAAAATTAGCAGTAAAGAATAATGGCGGTGGTCATGTTCATCATAATTTTTTCTGGGAAATTTTGCGCCCTAGCCAAGAAAATAATTTACCAAGTGGAGAATTAGCTGAAGCTATTAACAAAACTTTTGCTTCTTTTGATAAATTTAAAGAAGAGTTTGAGTTAGCGGCAGCAACTGTCTTTGGTGCTGGCTGGTCTTGGCTGGTTATAGAAAATAATGAGCTTAAAATTACAAAAACATCAAATCAAGATAGCCCTTATTCATTAAATCAGTCCCCTATTTTATGTATTGATGTTTGGGAGCATGCTTATTATCTAAAATACAAAAATATGCGCCCAGATTATATTAATAATTTCTGGTCAATTATTAATTGGGACAAAGCTAATGAATTATATCTAAAAAATAAATAATTAAAAAAATATATGCAAGAAAAAAACATAAACGAATGTTGCAGTGATAATTGTTACTGTAATTGCACGCCAACCATTGGTAAGCCAGCCCCAAAGTTTGAGGCAGAAATTTATCACGAAGAAGACATCAAAAAAATTAATCTAGAAGCTTATAAGGGTAAGTGGGTAATTTTACTTTTTTATCCAGCTGACTTTACTTTTGTTTGTCCAACTGAGCTTGGTGATGTAGCCGATCATTATGAAGAAATCCAAAAGCTTAATGCTGAAGTTTTATCAGTTAGCACAGACACAGTTTTTGTCCATAAAGCTTGGCATGAAGAGTCAGATACAATCAAAAAAATAAAATTTCCTATGGTCGCTGATCCAACTGGAAAAATCACTCGCTCATATGGCGTGATGATCGAAGAAGAAGGTTTGGCTTTACGTGGAACTTTCATCATTGATCCAGAAGGCAATCTAAAAACCATGGAAATTCACGACAACGGCATTGGACGTTCTAGTAAAGAGCTATTACGCAAATTACAAGCCGCGCAATTTGTTCATAAATTTGGTGATCAAGTTTGTCCAGCAAATTGGGAACCAGGTAAAGATACCTTGAAACCAGGCTTAGACTTAGTAGGTAAAATATAAACTTAATCTTCTTAGAAGCCTCACTAAAATCTAGTGAGGTTTTTATATTTGACTAAAACCAAACACTTTGACAAAAACAATGTTCTACGCTAATTTAAAAGAAAGTAAGCTCTTTTGAAATATCACACGGAGGATAATAAAATGAGGTTTCATCGTAAAGGACGTCGATCTAGACCAAGTCTAACCAAATTCCGTTGGAAAATGTTCGTGGCTATAAATAAGCTCAACATTCCGTTCGCAGAACAAGAGGCGGAAAAAGCCAAGCTGAAAAAATTGGGAACGCTCTATAGGCTGCCTCAAACAAGCAAGCAAAAACTGGTTCAAGAAGGACCACGCCCGCTAATCGACGATTGGTGGTAAGCAAGGAGGGATTCATGTCAGATCGCATGCCTTTGTGGAAATTATTTATTGCTATCATTAGCATTGGCTTCGCAGTAATATTCGCCCTCATTCAATTTGTACTCACCCTGTCATTAATACCAATTTTTGGCTGGGCACTGCACGTCATGTTCCATCATGCTCCCAAAACCCGCGTCACTTCCAGTTGATGACGGGTTTTCATTTTCTTAAAAAACTTATTTAAGCTATAATAAAGGCAATAAATAAAAAAATAAAATGCCTAAAATAAAACTCACAAGTTTCGGAGCAACCGAACAAGTAACTGGCTCCTGCCATTTATTAGAAATCGATAATTTCAAATTATTGATTGACTGCGGCTTGTTTCAAGGACAATGGGAAAATTATCTCAAAAATTGGGAACCACTTGGCTTTGACGCCAAAGATGTTGACGCTGTCATTCTAACTCACGCTCATTTAGATCATTGTGGACGCTTACCTCTTTTGACTCAAAATGGATTCAAGGGAAAAGTCTATGCCACCAAGCCAACTATGGATATAGTGGAAATTATTTTGAATGACAATCAGAGAATCTTGGCGCAAAAAGCACACAAAAATAATCTGCCGCCTATTTATTCTCAAGAGGATGTTATTAAGCTGAAAAAACTTTGGCAAGGTCTGGATTATTATCAAGAAATAAAACTAGCTAACGATATTTCTTTTACTTTTCATAATGCCGGACACATTTTGGGAGCTGCTATTGCTGAAATAAGAGCTGGTGATAAAACCATTGTCTTCTCGGGAGACTTGGGCGCTGTCGATATGCCTTTGGTCAAAGATGTAGATTATCTTAGCAAGGCTGACTTTGTCATCATGGAAAGCACTTATGGTGATCGACTACATGAAATGGTAGAAGTACGAGAAAAAAAATTATTAGATGCTGTCCAAAATGCTACTTTAAATAACGCTACACTTTTGATTTCTATCTTTGCTGTTGAGCGAACACAAAATATTTTGAAAGTCTTAAATGATTTTTATGAAAGTCACTTAGATTTTCGTACTCCAGTTTATTTAGATAGTCCTCTAGCCGCTCGTGCTACTAAAATATATAAACAACATTTATCTTTGCTTAATGATGAGGCACAAGAAGACATGAAACATGATCGAGATATCTTTGACTTCCCTCATTTAAAAATAACTACTCAGGTGGCTGAATCAAAAACCATTAATCATTCGCCAACTCCAAAGATTATTATGGCCGGATCCGGCATGGCTGAAGGTGGCCGTTTAATTCACCACTTAGCTCATTATATCTCAGATCCCCGCAACCAAGTTTTATTCATGGGCTTCCAGGTCCCCGGCACCTTAGGACATAAATTGACTCACGGTGCTTTTGATTTTGACTACTATGATAAACACATCAAAATAAAAGCAACAGTCGATAAAATCGATGGCTTTTCTGCTCACGCTGATCAAGATGATTTATATAAATGGGCCACCAGCTTTGGTAAACAGACTCAAATTATGTTGGTTCATGGCAATCCAGAAGCAATGGTCGCTTTTGCCGAAAAACTACAACCTCAATTTGACAAAAACGTCAAAATATTAAAAGATGAAATCAACGTTCTTTGCCAGTGATAATAACATCTTATCAATAACCTCAAGCACAAGGGAGCTTCTCATGAAAATCTGCATTCACAGTAACTTCGAAAGCAGAAACATGCATAACGTTCTGCGCCTCCAGAGGCTTTTGAAAAAAGCCTGCCAACATCACGGACATCAAGTGGTCAACAGCGACGAACAGTCTGATTTAATAATCTTCTTGGGCACCAATATTCAAGATCAAGCGAAGATCAATGCCGCCCTAGATTATCCGCTACAAATCATTGCGTTCCATGGCTGGTATTGTGACTATTCGTGGTTCTGCCCGCACGGACAGACCGATCCACACATCATCTGTTTTCAAAGCCTGCCTGAACTGTGGCAACGCGTCACCGCCCTTGCAGCCTAAACACATCTATCGAATCTGCCCGGTCGAGCCCAGCTCGACCGGATTTTTTATTTACAATTCTTGACAATTTAACTAAAAAAGCCAATAATCAAACAAATCGGCACTTTACAATCATCAAGGAGAATAAATCATGTCTACCACAACGCCGGCTACAATCAACTTGGTGACTAATGGTCAGCCCAGTGATATAGAAACAGAAATAAGAAAAAAACTACCTCACTTTGGCTACCAGTTTGTAACAAGTAATGATGACCCGACTATCACTCTAATTATTAGCTTTAAAGATGCCCCAGAAACAATCGCCTGGATACGTGATTCCATTGAGCATTTAGAGTTTGGTGGCTATGCCATACTAGTTCACAGAGATGTCCGTAACCAACACCCAGAGCTATTTGAAACCGATAGTCTACCACCACATCACGAAGCCAAAAAATTACTCAAGAGCTTCAATCTAGTAAGAGACATTCACCCCTCTCTTAACTCCATGCTGCAATACCTACACAACATAGGCATATGAAAAATAACAAAGCCCCGGCACGCTATGCGTACCGGGGTTCAATTTTGCTTAAAAAATATATTTATCGTTGATTTAAAGGATTTTCAATCTCTTCTTCTACTTTTTCTTCTTTATCTTGAGATAAGCTAGGATATTTTTCTGAATCTAGCCCTCCGGTATACAAAACCGGATCGACCAAATCTTTAGGGTCAACTATTTTATGTGTCTTAGGACCTTTTTTCTTTAACCTGGATTTTTTGAAATTAAAAGCAGTCATAAATATCTTTAATTATGCTCAAAATATAACACTGAAAATGCTACTTGGCAATAGTTTGGCTAATATAAGCTGCCGAGTTGATATTTTCTTTCAATTCATTTATAATAATTGAGCTGTTCTGACAGCCAAAAAACAAACAAAAATAAAAAATTTGCGATCACTACATATTGTATGCTATAATAATTTTAACCACTAGATGTAGTGTCGTAAGCCTCAAAATTAGCCTTTAAACATTTATTTTGGGCTTTTTATTTTCTCTTCAAAATATATTTATTTTATCAATAAATTAAAAACAAAACCCTATGCTGCCCCACATCACTAAACGTAATGGTCAAACCGAAAATTTTGACCAACAAAAAATCACTGAATCTTTAAAACAAGCCATCCTCTCTTCTGGATTAAGTAATAATCCAGTGGCTAAAAAATTTACAGACCAAGTGGTCAATTATTTAGAAGAAAATCACGAACAAGATACACTCACTTCTGATGATGTGCGTAGTGCAGCTAATATTATTTTGTTAGAAAACGATTTACCTCAAGTAGCAAAAATTTATTTTAAAAATAGAGATCGCAAGTCTAGTTCTGCCGATCATATCGGGCAAAGTGTCCGTAAAATCAAAAAACGTGACGGCAGCATCGTAGATCTCAATGAAACTAAAGTGGCAACTGCCATCCAAAAGGCCGGTATTGCCACTGGAGAGTTTGATGCTATTGAAGCTCAAAAATTAGCTAACATTGTCACTGGTGTTTTAGATCATAAATTTGATGGTCACACTATACCAACAGTAGAAGAAATTCAAGATGTGATCGAAATTATTTTGATCCAATCTAATTGGGCTAAAACCGCTAAAGCTTTTATTCTTTATCGTGAATCACGTAAAAAAATACGACTAGAGCATGGCAAAGAAACTATTTGCAAAGAAGTAAAAAATTTGGAAGAAAAAAATATATTCTTGAGCAAGCAGGCCAAACATGTTTTAAATAATTCGACTAATTTTGATGAATTGGGTCGAATTATTTTTATTGACCGATATGCCATTAAGTCAAAGAGGGATGAAATAGGGCGTGGTGATATGGTTGTAATCATTTCTCAAGAAGACAGAAAATATCCAAAAAAAGATTTGGCTATAGTCAAACAACTACATAAAGGAGACAAAGCAACCTTACATGTACTGACTGGCGTACTTGCAGATGAAGCAAATAATTTTGAAATGGAAATAGACATCGCCCGTTGCGATAAGCCCATTGAATCTATTAGTGACGCACATCGTCGTATCGCCAAAGCTGTGGCTTCTGTAGAAAAAACTGAAGAAAAAAAACAAGAGGCTTTTGAGTCTTTCTTCGAAGCTTTGCA
>CAZXZY010000022.1:0-12798 GCA_964645825.1 uncultured Gammaproteobacteria bacterium | reverse complement strand
AAAAATAATTAAAATAAGTTTAGTAATTTTTATTATAATTATTATTTTATTATTTAGCTTATATAATAAAAATTACTTGCAATTACATTTTTTAGATGTGGGGCAAGGTGATGCTATTTTAATCCGTACGCCGCAAGGACAAAATATTTTAATTGATGGCGGAGCAGATAATTTATTACTTCATCGTTTAGGGGAAAGTATGCCGTGGTGGGATGGCACAGTAGATTATTTAGTTATTAGTCATTATCATGCCGATCACATGATGAGTTTGATGGAATTATTAAATAAGTATAAAGTAAAAAATATTTTAGTGACTGCTCATCAGCCTGATGATTTTTTATTTTCTGTTTGGCAAGATGCCTTAGCGCAACATAGTTTACAAGCAACAATAGTGTTTGCTGGGCAGACTTGGAAATTAGCAGAGGATTTATCGATGCAGGTATTTTCAGCTGACAGTCATCATGAAGACTACAATGACAATTCTTTAGTTTTGAAATTAAAATATAAAAATACCTCAACCTTGCTGACTGGCGATCTACCATCAACTGAGGAAGAGGATTTATTAAAAAGTCAGCTTGATTTAAAAGTAGATATTTTAAAAGTAGCTCATCATGGCAGTCGCTATTCTTCTGCACTTAAATTTTTACAAGCAGTTGATCCAGATGTCTGCATTATTCAAGTGGGAGAAGATAATCGTTTCGATCATCCACACGCTGAAGCCTTGGAGCGTTTGGAGCAAGTAGAATGTCAGATTTTACGTAATGATTTGCAGGGGAATATTAGTATTTTAAGTGATGGCGAGCTTTGGTGGCAAGATTAAAATTTGCTTGATTTTTAAGCTTTTTTGCCTTATAATGAAGATGACTTAATATTTGAAAAATATATGGAAGATAAAAAAATCAAAGTACTTCTTATCGAAGATGAGGAAATGCTAGCTAATATGTATGAGGTTAAATTTCAAAATGAAGGTTTTGAAGTTATCAAGGCTTTGGATGGTGCTACTGGCCTAGATCTAAGTAAAACTACAAATCCAGATTTTGTTTTATTAGACGTTATTATGCCTAAAATGGATGGATTCTCAGTTTTGAAATCTATGCGTGAAGATGAGAAGACTAAAAATTTACCAGTTATGTTGTTGACCAATTTAGGTCAAGACGAAGACGTGCAAAAGGGCAAGGAATTAGGAGCAGTTGGCTATTTAGTAAAGGCCAATGTTACTCCAGCTGAAGTAGTTGCAACAGTTAAAAAAGAATTAGAAAAACTTAATAATCAATAGTAATATTGACAATTTATTATTTATAAGCTAGCTTTTACCCAAGCTAGTTTATGCTTTAACAAACTTAGTACCTTAACCAAAGGAAAACATATGTCACAAACATTAGAGAGAAGCTTAGTTTTATTAAAACCTGACGCAATTGACCGTGGCTTGATTGGTGAGATTGTTACTCGCTTTGAGAGAACTGGTCTGAAAATTGCAGGTTTAAAATTGGTTTGGTCTGATAAAGACACAGCCTTGAATCATTACACTCAGGATTTAGCAGATCGTCGTGGTCAGCATGTTCGTGATTTGATGGTGGACATGATCACCTCTGGTCCGATTGTCGCCATTGTCATTGAAGGCGTAGAAGCGGTAGAAGTAGTTAGAAAAATGGTTGGTGAAACGGAGCCAAAATCAGCAGCACCCGGCACTATTCGTGGAGACTATGCCCACCTATCTTTCAAATATGCCGATGCTAATGAAGTTGGTGTCTTTAACTTGATTCATGCTTCAGCCAATGTCGAAGAAGCTGCTACAGAGATCAACACTTGGTTTCAGGATTTTGAACTGCAAGATTATAAGCCAGGTCACACCAAGTATACTATTGTTGAAAAGGAGTAGTTTTAGCTAATCTAAGTAGAAAAATTAAAAGCCACAGGCACAGCTTGTGGTTTTTCTTGTTTTGTATGATATTATTTGCTATATTTAAAGTAGTTCCTTTATTTGAACAATCATAAAACTCTACAATATCGCTAGCTAAGGGATTCCTATATCGCTTGAAGCTGTGGTTTCAAGTTGCGGAGACCCACCTGATAGACAGGGGTTAGCATTGTTCAAAACAGGGAACTAATTACTGCCGTCTGCTATATCGAGTTTGTCGAGCAAGTGGAGGCCTCATTTTTGAGATAGACAATTAGTCTATATTTTGAGGCAAACTCGATTAAGGTTGGATGGCGTTTTTTATTTTTTTAATTTCATCATCATGCGCAAAGAAAATTTTGAGAAATTCATGACTGACAAGCAAGTAGTAGCAGTAGCTTGTAATCAATGGGGGGATACTGGCAAAGGAAAATTAGTTGATTTATTATCTAACTGGGCAGACATTATTATTCGTGGCACGGGTGGTGCAAATGCTGGGCACACGATAGTTGTAGATGGCATTCAAAATATTTTTCATTTGATTCCGTCTGGTATTTTACATGATCAAGATAACAAAATTAATGTTTTAGGTAGAGGAGTAGCCTTTGACCCACGAGTGGTAATAGAAGAATTAGACATATTAGCCGGAGCCAATATTAATATTAAAAATTTAAAAATTAGTCATCAGGCTCCATTAATGTTGCCTTATCATTTATTAATAGACAGAGTTAGTGATAAAAAACAAAAAATTGGTACAACTGGTCGTGGCATTGGTCCGCTGTATACAGATTTTACAGCTCGACATTCTTTGTTTGTTAACGATATTTTTAATAAAGAGGTTTTTAGAGATAAGTTAATAAAATTTTTAGAAATAAAGAAATCTACTTTAAATAAAATAGACGTAGCTCAAGCTAAAGAAATTTTGAATCATCCGCATTTAGAAAATGGTATTTATTTTGATGAAGAAAACATCTTAAATATAGACGCTATTGTGGATAAGTACACCGGTGAATATGCTGATCGCTTGCGAGATTATATTATTGATCTTGAAAATTTTGTTACTAAAGCTAAACAAGAAAAAAAGAATATTTTATTAGAAGGAGCACAGGGCTTATTATTAAGCATTGATTATGGGACGACTAAATTTCAAACTTCGTCAGATTGTGCAATTGCCGGACTTGCTAAAGGTTGCGGCTTGAGAGATGATCAAGTTGATTATGTTTTTGGTATTACTAAGGCTTTTTATATGACTAGAGTTGGCAATGGTCCCTTTCCAACTGAATTAGGAGGCAAGCAAAGTGAGGAGTATTGTGATAGTAATCACACTAAAGATGAGGAGGCGAAGCAATACGCCGGTCAACTAGATAAGCTTTTAGTGGCAGAGGATGGGTTTGAACGGGGAGTGGGCATTCGTTTGTTAGGAGGCGAGTATGGAGCTACTACAGGACGTACTAGGCGGACTGGCTGGTTAGACTTGGTAGCTTTGAAGTATGCTATGCAATTTAATGGCCCAAACTTAACTTTGACTAAAGTAGATGTGCTATCTAGGCTAGCCAAAATAAAATTAGCTGTGAAATATAAATATACTGGTCCAGAGATATTTTATGCTGGTCAAAAATTATCTCCTGGCGATGAAATTGATTTTTTCCCGCGCTTTTCAGAAATTCTTTATGATTGTCAGCCGATTTATCAAGAGTTTGATGGATGGAAATCAGATATTAGTCAGCTTGAGGATTATGATCAGCTACCAGAACAAGTTAAAAAAATTATAAATTTTATAGAAGATTATACTAGCGGAAAGATAGATGTAGTATCTGTTGGCCCAGATAGAGGACAGACTATTTTCAAATTATAAACAAACAAAAACGGCCCCCGCAATGCGGGGGCCGTTTTATATCTAAAATTAAGCTTGAATTTTCTTTTTATTTAAAGTCTTCAAACAGGAAGTACAGATGGTCATACGTTTGCCATCAACCTTTTTACTCTGCAAATTGATACCCATAGTTCTCTTACTAGCAATGTTTGAGTGACTACGAGAGTTACCAGTTACTGCTCTACGGTCGCAGATTTCACATACTTTAGCCATAGTTTTGCTTTTCGCTTAAATTAAGTTATAATTACGTGTAACCCACTTTAACATAAATATTAAATTTTGTAAAGAATGCTATTAAGTGTCTTATTTGAAAGCCCGATCATGTTTCTGGTAGTGATGTTGGGCATTATCTACGCGTTGACTATTCATGAGTTTTCTCATGCAGCAGCAGCTACCGCTTTAGGGGATAATACGGCTAAATTTAGTGGTCGTTTAACCTTAAATCCACTATCTCATCTAGATATGTTTGGTACTATAATGTTGCTGTTGGCTGGATTTGGTTGGGGTCGGCCAGTGCCAGTCAATGTTTTTAATCTCAAAAATAAACGTTGGGGAGAGCTAATAGTAGCTTTGGCAGGACCAGTGTCTAATTTTGCTAGTGTTATTTTGTTTATTTTAGTATTTAAATTGGCTGTTGTTTTTTTACCAGCTGATAATATGATGCTGACTTTCTTGATATATCTGATTATGATAAACATGGTTTTAGGTGTTTTTAACCTAATTCCAATTCCACCATTAGATGGCTCTAAGGTATTGTTTTCCGTATTACCATCACGTTTTGATAATTTCAAGCGTCAGTTAGCCGTGAATGGTCCTTGGGTGTTGTTATTTTTATTAATTGCTGATAATTTCTTAGGAATAAACATATTCGGACGTATTTTTGGCTTCTTTGTTTACATAGTTGAATTTTTCCTATAGAATACACATATTAAGTACTTTGAGAGTCATCTTGTGAGCCGAGGCAATGATTTGCGTTGTAGCTGAGGACGGTATTGTCATCTTTTTGTATTATGAGTGTCTTACCTGCCATTGAAGCGAAGAGCAAGAAGATTGAGCAACGTGACTCTACCATATGGCGGACCACCGCTTAAACAAATCTCCCTTAGTAGCGATGAGCGAACAGGGGGGTTTTTATTTGCTCTTGA
Organism: uncultured Gammaproteobacteria bacterium; assembly: GCA_964645825.1. Classification (GTDB taxonomy): domain Bacteria; phylum Patescibacteriota; class Patescibacteriia; order UBA1558; family GWA2-36-10; genus JABIAL01. Next base: position 7,883 of record CAZXZY010000022.1, on the reverse strand, counting down.
CAAGTATTGACAACAGTGTATAATAGAAAACTCGTTCTTTGATTCGAGCAGAATCACCGATAGAAACTCTCGTTTCTGCTAAATATCTTACCCTTCCTAACTGCGCAACGCCCAAGTGCAATGGGAAGGAGTCTCGCTTCGCTCATCGTAGCCTAGTGTCCAGGAGGAAACCTTTTCATGGTCTAACTGTGGAAAACCCTGCTTGGATTGCAGCTCCGCATCGTTATTGTAGATGTGATGACGAAGCGACTCGCTCGCAGTCCCTCAGTCGATCCAAAATCGATAAGCCCCGTGTCTCGTGCCGGTTTCGGAGCATTTTCCGAACGCTGTCGATGATCGCTGTGTGACTGCCAACACGCCTCGGCCCCTTTTGTTAGCTCCTTGAGAGTTCATCAAAGTGGGTCGAGGCTTCTTTTTTTATTCATTTTAGCCAATTTAACTCTCTTCAGGGTTGACTTTCATATTTTTTTATGCTATTTTATTGAGGACTTTTGAAGCATGTTAATTGCTTTAAATTTAATTTTTTTAAACAAACAGACATTATTTATGCCTACAGTCAATCAATTATTGAAAAAACCTAGAAAAACCGCTCGCACTAAAGCTAAAACTCCAGCTTTGCGAGTGACTTTGAATAGTTTGAAACGTACCAAAAAAGAGCATTTTGTCGGCGCTCCTTTTAAACGTGGTGTATGTTTGAAAGTAACGACTGTTACTCCAAAAAAACCTAACTCTGCTTTACGTAAAATTGCTAGGGTTAGACTTTCCAATGGTATGGAAGTTACAGCTTACATTCCTGGTGAGGGTCATAATTTACAAGAACATAGTATCGTTTTGGTACGTGGTGGTCGTGTAAGAGATTTACCTGGCGTACGTTATCATGTAGTACGTGGTGTCTATGATACTCAAGGTGTTGAAGGTCGTAAGCAAGGGCGTTCATTATATGGAACTAAGAAAGAAAAGAAATAAAGATATTAAAATATGAGAGGTAAACAAGCTCCAAAAAGAAAAATTAAAGCAGATCCAAAGTTCAGTAGAACTGATGTTGCTAAGTTGATTAACAAAATCATGCAAGGTGGTAAAAAGACTATTGCTCAAGGCATTGTTTATGATGCTTTTGAATATATTTCCGAAAAAGCAAAAAAGGATCCAGTTGATGTTTATGATACTGCTATCCGTAATATTTCACCAAACTTAGAAGTGAAAGGTAAACGTATTGGTGGTGCAAACTATCAAGTACCGATTGTAGTTACTGGTGAAAGAAAATTAACATTAGCTCATCGTTGGTTATTAGCCGCTGCCCGTTCTAAAAAAGGCATGGCTATGAGTAAAAAATTAGGAGACGAATTAATGTCTGCCGCCAACGGAGAAGGTGAAGCAATGAAGAAACGTGAAGACGTGCAAAGAATGGCTGAAGCCAATAGAGCTTTCGCTCACTTTGCCTAAAATGAAATTATTTAAATGCTCGACCTAAATACTAGGGTCAGCATTTTATTTTTAAAAAACAGACAAGCAAAAAATAAATTTATGTCAAGAACACATCCATTAGAAAAAGTCAGAAATATTGGTATTATTGCCCATATTGATGCTGGTAAAACTACAGTTACTGAGCGTGTTTTATTTTATACTGGTAAAAAACACAAAATCGGTGAAGTTCATGAAGGCGCAGCCGAAATGGACTGGATGGAGCAAGAACGTGAACGTGGCATTACTATTACTTCTGCTGCTACTACTTGTTTTTGGCCAATAGCTGATTGGGCCGGTGGTGGTGAAGCTAACATTAATATTATTGATACTCCAGGTCACGTAGACTTTACCGTAGAGGTAGAGCGTTCTTTGCGTGTTTTGGATGGCGGCGTGATTGTCTTTGACGGTGTAGCCGGTGTAGAGCCACAGTCAGAAACTGTTTGGCGTCAAGCTGATAAATATAATGTGCCTCGTTTGGCTTTTGTAAATAAGATGGATAGAATGGGTGCAGATTTTTATTTTGACATGGACACCATTCATGAGCGTTTGACTAAAACTGCGCATCCTATGCAATTACCTATTGGTGCTGCCGAAACTTTTGTAGGTATTATTAACCTATTAGAAAGAGAAGCTTGGTTCTATTTGGATGAAGACGGTAAAGAATTTGAAAAACGAGATATCCCAGAAGATTTAAAAGAAAAAGTAGAAGAATATCGTGCTAAATTAATCGAAGCTATTGTTGAAAACGATGAAGCTTTGATGGATAAATATTTAAGTGGTGAAGAGCCAGCTATTAATGATTTGAAAAAAGTTTTACGTCAATCTGTTATTGATAATAAAATTGTGCCAGTTTTTTGTGGCTCAGCTTTGAAAAACAAAGGTGTTCAATTTTTGTTAGATGCGGTTACAGCTTATCTGCCATCTCCACTAGATGTTCCAGCTATGGAAGGTACTGATCCGCGTGATGAAGAAAAGAAAATCACAATTAAACCAGATGATGATGGTCCTATTACAGCCCTAGCTTTTAAAGTGGCGACTGATCCTTTTGTAGGTCGTCTTACCTTTATTCGTCTTTATGCTGGTACTTTAAAATCTGGTTCATATATTACCAATGTTAATAACGGTAAAAAAGAACGTATTGGTCGTATTGTCAGAATGCATTCAAATTCTCGTGAAGAAGTTGATGAAGTTTATGCTGGTGACATTGTAGCTGTAGTCGGTCTTAAAGATACTACGACTGGTCAAACTTTAGTGGCTGCTGGTCATGAAGTTGTTCTAGAAAGTATGGACTTCCCTGATCCAGTTATCTTTGTAGCTGTTGAGCCAAAGACTAAGGCTGATCAAGAAAAGATGGGTTTAGCGCTAGCTAAACTTGCTGAAGAAGATCCTACATTTACCGTAAAAACTGATGAAGAAACCAATCAAACCATTATCGGTGGTATGGGTGAACTTCATTTAGATATCATTATTGATCGTATGAAACGTGAGTTTACTGTTGAGGCCAACGTTGGTGCTCCACAAGTGGCATATAGAGAAACAATCACTAAACTTGCTGAAGGTGAAGGAAAATTCGTCAAACAGTCTGGTGGTCGTGGTCAATATGGTCATTGTTGGTTAAAGATTGAACCAAGAGAAGCAGGATCCGGTTTTGAATTTATTGAAAAAATTAAAGGTGGTGCTATTCCAAAAGAATATATTCCAGCTATTGAAAAAGGTGTCAAAGAAACTATGGCCAATGGTATTATCGCTGGTTATGAAATCCAAGATGTCAGTGTTACTGTATACGATGGTTCTTTCCATGACGTTGACTCTTCTGAATCAGCCTTTAAAATGTCTGGTTCCATGGCTTTCAAAGCAGCCTTTGCTCAAGCTGGTGGTGTAATTTTAGAACCAATCATGGCTGTTGAAGCTGTTACTCCAGAGCAATATATGGGCGATGTAATTGGTGATTTGAATTCAAAGCGTGGTCAAGTTAATGAAATGGTTGATCGTGCTGGCGCTAAAGTTATTCATGCCGATGTGCCTTTGTCTGAGATGTTTGGTTATGCAACTGCTTTGCGTAGTATGACTCAGGGTCGTGCTAGTTACAGCATGGAATTCAAACAATATTCAGAAGCTCCAAAAAATGTTGTAGAAGAAATCAAAAAGAAAAACGCTTAAATAAACTTTATATTCTAAAACAGCCCTTCGATTTTACTCAGGGCTGTTTTTTGTTGACTAATTTTCAAATAGCTGATAAATTTTGATATTATTAGTTCATTAAATAAGAGGTGTTATCATGCCGATTATTACGGTATACGGTTTACCCTACGATGCTCCTACTAATTTACCAGGTATTGTCTACCAGCTTAAAAGAGATTTCAAAAATCTCGTTGCTGGCATTCAGGAATTGAAGCTTCAGCAGGATCAAGTGTCAGTTTTTTTTTCTGGAGATCGGGATGAGAGGTGTCAGGGTAAAGTAATAATGATTTCCGTTGATGGTTTATTTTATCAACCGGAAAGAACTGAAGAAGTTCGAATGAGGTTAGCTAAACTCATTGGCGACAGGATTTATGATGATTTTCCGGGAGCTCACATTGAATGTTTTGTTCAATGTTTTAAACCATCTTTTGGATATTGGAGCTCAGAAGACGCAAAATGATACAACTACTAACGGGTCAGCATATGTTGACCCGTGTTTTTATTTTAAAGAGAGAAGCCCGACTCATCCAGGGGAGAGTCGGGCTTCAGGGTTGTGATTCATGAAAATAGACAGTGATCGATATTTCTTCGAAGTAGTGGTTATATTTTTTCATTCCAAGAGTTAATTTATCAATCGCCGCTTCTTTGGACATCGGTGGCAGGCTTATATGACCATTAGCATCCCTATCGGTCCAAATAGTTATTGTTATAAACGCAAACTCCAAAACGTATAGCCATTCTTCCCTGATCCTGTCATGCCAAAAATCAGCAATAACGTCTTGGGCAAATATCCATTTTGATCTGGAATTTTCGCCTTTTACTAAATTTGCATACAAGCTGTCGTTGGCAAAGACATGGGTGACATGAAACAGGGGGTGACTACTATAGCTAAAAGCAACCTCTATAGAGTCAATGCTGGTAGCTAAATCATTGAGTTGTGCTAAATCGTTGATGGTGAGTGTTTTTTGTGCAGCTAAAACATTTGGAGCTAAACAAAAAAATAGCCACCAAGCTATTAAGTTGATGAGGATTTTCATGATTCCTCCTTTTTTGAATTGTGAAGTGCTGTTATCTTTATTTCATCATAGCTGAAGTGTTTTGTCAAAAATTGAAGTAATTACTACTAGATGATAAAATGTAGCTATGTTTAAATTAAAATTTTTATTTGCCCATAAAATGTATATTTTTTTATTTGCCCTTGTTTTGTTGATTATTATTTGGATGATTCCTCAGCCATCAAATAATAAAAATTGGTCTAAAGATCAGCAGACCTTATCTTATGCTGACATAGAGGATAATTTAGTGCATATTTATAATATTCGTAATTTTGAATATCGTAGTACTACAGATTATGATATTCAGTATTATGACCAGACTTTTGATTTAAATAAAATCAAAAACATGTATTATATTGTCGAGCCTTTTGGAGAGTGGGAGGGGGCAGCTCATACTTTTTTTAGTTTTGAATTTGAGGACGATCAATATGTTTCCGTTTCAGTAGAAATAAGAAAACAAAAAGGTGAAGAGTTTTCGGCTATAAAAGGCCTATTCAAACAATATGAATTAATGTATGTTGTTGGCGATGAGCGAGATTTGATTAAATTGCGAACAAATTATAGAAAAGATCCAGTGTATTTATATCCTGCTAACACTAGCAAAGAAAAAGTGCGGCAATTATTTTTGGGCATGCTGGCCAAAGTTAATAGCTTAAAAAACAATCCAGAATTTTATAATACTTTGACTAGTACTTGTACTACTAATTTAGCTAGTCATATCAATAAAGTCACACCAGGTAGAGTGCCTTTTAGCTTTAAGCTTCTTACTCCTGGATATTCTGATAAACTGGCTTATGATTTGGATTTGATTCAAAAACAGGGGACCTTCGCAGAAACAAAAAAATATTATCATATTAATGATCGAGCTTTGGAATTTGCCGATGATCCAGCTTTTTCTCAGAAAATAAGAAATTAGATTTATAATACATTTTAAGCAAAAATAAAAACCCCTTGATATTATCGCAGGGTTTGTGATAGCTTGAGCTATTTGTGGTGATAGAGATTCACGGGTGCGAATGATGTAATCCGTAATTGATTGCCTTGGACAGTGAACCAGAGATCAAAGACGTGTCCTGCTTCAGCTACGTGCAGGCTGATTTTTTGCCTGGCTTCCTTCTGTTCAAAGTGGATGGCCATGAATATGTGTTTGTTGGCAAACCTGTTCAGATACCATTGACCTTGGTTGATGTCCAGCCTATTGGACTGAAGCATGGCCGCTTCCAGAGTTAGGAGCAACAGTTGCAGATCGATTTTTGAAGCGAAGTCACAGTGATCAGAGAAGGCTTCTGCGCCGCCATTTTTCATCTGCGCTACGCGATCTTGCAGCGTCAGAGAACGATTGAAGATATCATCCATAGACGCTTCATTGGCCAACGAAGTCAATGAGGCGACGAGTGTCACAATGACAATCAGTAGAGTTTTCATTTTTTCTCCAAAAAGTTTGATTGTTAAGAACGAATAGATTAATATAGCATATATTTAATATTTTGTCAAGGATTTATTTGACAAAAGCCCGTATTTTATATAAGATTTGACTACTTAAAAAACCGTGCTATGTATCAAAAATTAGACAAAGTTTTAAAGTTAGTAGCCAAAACTGGCGATAAAATCGTCGTAGTCTCAGAAAACCATGATCCTTATGTAGTTATGAGTTTGACTGACTATGATCGTTTGATTACTGGATCTTCGGCTGTAAATGAGCTAACAGAGGAGCAATTATTAGGTAAATTAAACCGTGATATTGCTGTTTGGAAGTCAGCTCAAGAAGTCGAGGAAATGCCTAAAAACACTGATGAATATGATTTAAATCAATTCAAAGTGGAGGACACACCGGATAATACGACAGAAACTGAAGAAGATAAACCATCTGAGGATGAAGGCACTGTAGAAGAAGAGGATAAGTACTATATTGAGCCGGTTGAGTAGCTTATTGGTATTTTGGCTAATATTAGCTAAAAGATGCTCAAAAAGAGCTCTATTCTTTAGGGTCTTGCCAAAACCAAAAAACCGTGCTATAATCTTTTTGTTTTAACAAGTAAAATAATTAATAAATTTAAGGTAGCTGGATTACAAAACCCTATATTTTACGGGGTCGCTATCACTAAGGGAGAATTAAAAAAATGGCAGAAGCATTTAACAGAGAAAAACCCCATGTAAACGTCGGCACAATTGGCCACGTTGATCATGGTAAAACTACTTTAACTGCTGCTATCTTAAAAGTACTAGCAGCTGCTGGTGGCGTTGCCCAAGATAAAGGTGTAGACCAAATCGACAATGCTCCAGAAGAAAAAGAGCGTGGTATTACTATTGCTACAGCTCACGTAGAGTATGAGACTGAAAAACGTCATTATGCTCATGTTGACTGTCCAGGTCACGCCGATTATGTTAAAAACATGATTACTGGCGCTGCTCAAATGGATGGTGCTATTTTAGTTGTGAGTGCCGCTGATGGTCCAATGCCACAAACTCGTGAGCATATCTTATTGGCTCGTCAAGTTGGTGTGCCTTACATCGTAGTATTCTTAAACAAAGTTGATCAAGTTGATGATCCAGAACTTATTGACTTAGTAGAAGAAGAAATTAGAGATTTATTAAAGAAATACGAATTCCCAGGAGATGAAACTCCTATTGTTCGTGGTTCAGCTTTGAAAGCTTTGGAAGATCCAACAGGTGATGCTGCTAAGTCAATTTTGGAATTAGCTGCTAAGATTGATGAGTATATTCCAGAACCAGAGCGTGATACTGATAAACCTTTCTTAATGCCAATGGAAGATATTTTCTCAATTGAAGGTCGTGGTACAGTTGTTACCGGACGTATTGAAAGAGGTATCATCAAATTAAACGACGAAGTTGAAATGGTTGGTCTACAAGACACAACTAAAACCGTTGTTACAGGTATTGAGATGTTTAATAAACAATTGGATGAAGGTCGTGCTGGTGATAACGCCGGTTTACTATTACGTGGTACAAAGAAAGAAGATGTACAACGTGGTCAAGTTTTAGCAAAACCAGGTTCTATTACTCCACATACTGAATTCGAAGCTCAAGTTTATATCTTGAGTAAAGATGAAGGTGGTCGTCATACGCCATTCTTCAAAGGTTATAAGCCACAATTTTATATCCGTACAACTGATGTTACTGGTGAAGTTATTTTACCAGAAGGTACAGAAATGGTTATGCCTG
>CAZXZY010000021.1:0-13295 GCA_964645825.1 uncultured Gammaproteobacteria bacterium | reverse complement strand
AAATAATAAAATAATAATTATAATAAAAATTACTAAACTTATTTTAATTATTTTTTGCATAGGGTCTTAGAATAAAGCTTAATATAAACATAAATAATAAAGTTGCTAATAAATAAACTAAAGAAAAATTTTCTAATTTTACAAAACCAAAAGGAATTTGTGCAAGATGCGTTGTAGTGACAACAATGATTTTTAATAAAATAAATAATGGCCAAGCAATGACTTGAGCCAAAAATGGAATAAAGCCAAACAAAGATAACAATAAACTTAAAATCAAAACCGCCGGCAATAAAGGCAGAATAAAAATATTAGCTATTGGTGAAATAATAGATAAAATATGAAAATAATAAACTATCAATGGCCAAGTAAACATCTGAGCAGCTAGAGTAACGGAAATCATTTCCCGTATTTTAAAAACATTGGGAATAAATTTTAAAATCCTCTGCCACCAATTGACGTACCACAACAATCCTAGTACAGCCAAAAAAGATAATTGAAATCCAATATCATAAACAATCACTAGTGGATTAAAACTAACTAAAATAATAGCTGCCAGTAATAAACTATTTATAGAGGTTGTTGGACGGCCTAAAAATGGACCAAGCATGACAAAACCAACCATCAAGCTGGCTCGCACAGCTGAAGATGGAAAGCCTAATAAAAAAAGATAGCTTAACAAGATAATAACAATACCAAAGAATACTTGCTGGCGTGACAAGCCTAATAAATATAAAAATGACTGTAATATATAAACGATAATCGCGATGTGTAATCCTGAAATAGCTACTACATGACTCAGCCCAGTGCGAGAAAACATGTCACGTAGATCAGATGGCATTTCTCGACGAGCAGCTAGCAACATCGCCTTGGCTAATGCAGAAGCTGGTTCACGTAAATAATTATTTAAGTTTTGCCAAAAGTATTGTTTAGCATTTAAAAATATATGCTGCCAATTTTTTTCTTGTGCCAGCCACTTTACGCGTGGACGATAACAAGTAGCATAAATATCATCTTTTGCTAAATACTGATCATAAAAAAACTTTTGACCATTTTCATTGATAATAACTTCTGGTTGTCTAAGTTTACAGCCAATCTGCAAAACATCTCCGTAATTATATTCCGGATATAATGGAGTGTGAACTAAAATTTCTCCTGTGTAGTTTTCTAAACCTTTCGGCTGAATAATATATTGCCAGCCAGTTAATTTTTTGTCTTTATTTAAAATCTGTCCTTGCCAATCATAAAATTGATCAAATGCAAAATTAATTTGATTTAATTCTTGATCACTGAATAAAGACGGCTGATACAGTGCCAAAATAAAACTGACCAACAAAAAAAGAAGGCTGCCTGTAACAAATAACTTGCTTTTGCCCATCAAAATCGCTTTAATGATTTGTCTCTATTTAAGCTAAAATATCAAAATAAGTCAAATAAAAAAACCGCCTAAAGTAAATACAATAAACGGTTGCTATTCGGTGTTCGACTCCTTGTCGTCATTTTTAGAGTCGGTTTCTTCACGGCCATTTTCAATTAATGCATCCATTAAAAAATTAATGAACTGCATAATTTCTTTGGGCTTAAAACCGTCCTTTATTAACAGCTTAAAAAATGATTCGGCAATTATTTTAATTGCATTTTCACGTTTTTTAGGCTCCTCTGGTGGCGGCAAAACCCTTAGTGCTCTTCGCCAATGTAGCATGATGCCCTCCTTTTTTAAAAAAAGAACTACTCTAATTTATCACAAGAGTAGTCTAATATTAAAATACTGTCAATCTTATTCTAAGATCACTGGTGCTAATGGCAAATTAGGTAATAAATAGCTATTATACATTTGATCATTAATTGACCATAATAAATTATTATCACTATTTTCTTCTAACATGGTTTCTTTGTCAGTCAATAAATTTATTTGCAAGCGACTATCTTCTGACAAAATCTTCGTCTTGGCTAATAATACGATATCTAAATCAGCATCACCGAGTAACAACGGCTCTTGCCAAAAAGTTGCTGTCACTTTATTATCATCAATATTTAGATCTGCATCATAAAGTTGGTCATTTATCCACAATTCTAAATTTTGCACATCAACACCAAATTCTTCTACGGACCAACTAAGCTTATGAATATTTATAGCTGCTAAGCCTAAATTTGCGACATTGATTGTAGATAATGCATTCCAGCTATCTCCCAACTTAGTAATGCTTGACTGAGAAGTAAATTGAGCTAAACTTGGTAAAAATACAACTTCACTTAAGGCTAAATTATTATCTAAAACAATTGTGCCCCCAGAAACAAAACCCTTTCCCTGGGCGTTGACTAAAGAAAATTTGTATTCACCAATTGGTAGCCTAGCTTGCAACTGTAAAGACAAATCTGAGTTATTTTTAACTATAACTGGTTCAATCAATTTAAAACTTAAGTTATTATTTTTAATGTAACTTTGTGCTATAACTTTTTTATTATTAAGTAAATTAAAACTACCTTCTGCATCTAAAGCATCTTCTATGGCTATAGAAATTTCTTCTAACTTTATAGATTCACCCATAGTGGCCAAAGAAAAGTCTGCTAATTTCTGGTTTTGATTAGCCACTGCTAAAAATTTATTATTTACAAGATTATTATAACTAGATAGTTCGCCAGTATCAATAATATTTAGTTTTTTACTACTAATAGGGAATTCTCCATCTGGCATAAAGAAAATATTTTGGTAAGAAACAAAAATATCCGTAGCTTCAACAATGGCAAACTCAATAGTTTTTTCTAATAATTCATTATTTATATTGTCCCAACTTAAATAAAAATTATTTTTACCTTGATTTAAATTATAATTATTTATCTCAAAATATAATTGATTATCAACAATTTTACTGACCTGTCCTAATTGTGTATCACCGTGATACAAATTTATATCTCCTAATAAATCTAAATCCTCCAAACCATTGACTGTGATGCCTAAAGCATCTAAGCTTATCTGCTTTTTATTAGTTTTTATAATAAAATCAAAGACCATTGCCCGCGGTGTTTGATCTGTTAATTGATTAGTCCCTTTGGCCGCTTGATTATAAACATCCACTTGTACTCCCTTAATAACATCTCGCTCACCTAAAGCTGCTGATTGTGGACCTTGGCCAATGTTAGATGCTGATAACAAAATAAAACCCGCTAATAACAAAAGAGAGCCATAAAAACGAACCCTCTTTTTTTTGGGCTTACCTAAAACATGATGTTGTGAAACTAGATGTTCAAACATGTTTATATTATACCATGAAATGCCTTAATCTAAAAAATTAAACTACTAACTGCTCTAATCTGGCCTTGATAAACGGCATTAAGTCTCCATCTAAAACTTTATTTGGGTCATTTACTTCAAATTTTGTCCGGTGATCTTTGACTAACTTGTATGGATGCAAAACATAGGAACGGATTTGATTGCCCCAAGCAGCAGATGTATATTCTCCACGTAATAGCTGCCTTTCATCTTCTTTTTCTGCTTCATAATATCTCTGCACCTTACTTTGTAAATGTAATAATGCTTGATTTTTATTTTGTAATTGTGACCTCTCATTTTGGCAACTAGCTGTCAGATTAGTCGGTAGATGCGTAATACGCACAGCCGAATCAGTAGTATTTACTGATTGTCCACCATGTCCGGAGGCTCTGTAAGTGTCTACTCTTAAATCTTCTTCTTTGATATCAACTTCAACTTCTTGTAACTCTGGCAAAACTTCCACCATAGCAAAAGAAGTGTGGCGAGCATGATCAGCATCAAACGGAGATAAACGAACTAATCTGTGTACTCCCGCTTCAGTTTTGAGATAACCATAAACATGAACACCTTCAATTTTGAAAGTAACGCTCTTGATGCCAGCCTCACTGCCTTGAGAACGAGACAAGACTGTAGCCTGCCAATTGCTATCTTCTACAAAACGTAGGTACATTCTTTCTAGCATCATTGCCCAATCCTGAGCATCATCACCGCCTGCTCCAGCATTGATAGTGACAATAGCTGATTGTGAATCATATTTACCAGTCAAAAACAACTCAATAGATAATAATTGATATTGTTTTTCTATTTCTAATAATTGATTTGAAATTTCACTCAATAAATCCTCTGCTTGCTGATCATTGATTAAAGATTCCAAATCACTAATCTTTTTTTCTAAACCTTGCCAATTAGCAATAGTGGTTTCCAATACACTATACTGTGTAGAAACTTGTTTAGCTTGACTTTGATTATTCCAAAAATCAGGAGCTGACATCAATTCTTTTAGTTGATGTAACTGCCCCTGTTTTTCTTCTAACTTGACTGCCTTGATAGCTTGATTGATTTTGACAGTCAATTCTTTAATTTTATTTTTTAGTTCTTCCACAAAATTATTTACAGAATTGATCGATCATCTGCTGTACATTTGGACTACACACTTCTTTTAAATCAATATTTGAAGCATCTACTCCTCCATTCATACTTGTTAGATCTAAACCACTAGTGGGATTTAAAATCTCTAAAGCTGACTGAATGCCACCCATGGATTCTTTCAACATGGGAGACAAATAAATAACACCAACGATAAGCGGCCCAACAATCAGAATAATCTTCAAAGCACCGCCAACAGCACTCCAAATCATTCTCTTTTGTATTTTCGCCACTACCTTATCTATTCTCTCCAAAGAAGCTTTATTCTCCAATAATAATTGCTTCACCTCATTATTATCCATAAAAACAAGATTAAGATTTAACTTAACTTTATTATAGCAAAAAGCAAGTAGTGCGACAATTTATTTTTTGAAGATTTTTTTGATAAGCTTATTGCCTTTTTTATGATGTAAGGCAAAATCTAAAGATAAAAACGAATGTTTCTTGCGAGGACGCCATAAAATAAACATAGCTTGAATCAATAAAGCTAAAAATATTAAACTAGCAAATATTGCTAAAAATATAGAAGCAGCATTCCACTGCCAAGCAGAAGAAACAATGGCTACAGTTAAGGGTATTTTGATGCCTGAAGCAGCATTAAAACTTTGTTTATCTAGAGCTTTGCTAATAATAGAGATATCTGTTTTTCTAATACCAGATGGCTGGTCTGTAAAATCTAAATCAAGATTTACCAGCATGATTTCTTCTGGCAATAAAGTAAATTCAGCTGGCCGTATATTTATATATTCTACTAAATCGTCTGCTATTACTGTCACTGAAATTGGTTCTTGAGAGATGTTATTTATTTTTAAATCTAAAATTTGCTGATCTTGATAAACCACATCTAAAGAGGCTGGGTCAATGGCAATACCGACAGCTTGTGCACTGAATGGAAAAAGAAATAGTATAAATAAAATTGAAAATAAAAACTTCATATATTAGTTAGCAGTAGCCCAAAATATTAACTGTCCATTTTTGACACCAGAACCAGCTAAGTTTCCAGGTAAACTTAAACGTACATTAATTGATTCAGAAGCACCACTTGATAAATTTTGATTAAAATCTGGCCAGGCAACTTGTTCTAGTGTTGTATAATTAGTCAAAACATCATCGCCTAAGATACTTGCTTCCATATATATCCCAACTTGGCCAGTGTTGGTCACTTGCAAAATATTTTCTGCAATTTGACCTGGCTCTAAATCACCAAAATCAATACTTGATTGACTAACAGAAAATGAAACCTGATCATCACCTCCGCCGTTATCATTATTTACATTGACTGTTAAATCTACAGTTTGACTAATGCCATTACCAATAGTGATATATTCTTTGTTACTACGCACATATTGAGCAGCCTGCTCAACAAATATTGGATAAACACCATCTTCATTTAAAGTTACTGTCACTTGACCATTAGCATCTGTAGTATATGTTTCTGAGCCAACTAACACTTCTGTCTCGGTTAGATTTTGCCAAGTTTCATTAAAATATTGCGCTTGAATCAAGACGTCGTTTTCATTTTGTAAATTAGCCTCTACTTTTACGGCATATGTTGGCCAACCACCATAGCCCCATAAAACTTGGTCACCATCAACTAGCTGATAAGTATCTACTGACACCGCTCCTCCCTCCCAATTGACCCAATATTGCCAACCAGACATGCCCTCGGCATCAATACCACCAATACTAGCTACATAAGGACCATAGGCTGTCTCCTCTACTAGGTATTCAAAATTGCATACTGCTGCTGCTACTACTAATAAATCTAATACAGTACCTGCTTCTAAGTTGTCAGCTAAACAAATAGTATTTTCTAATCCTTCAATGCGAATACTCTTACCAAATGGTGTTTCATTATTTTCAAGATTGATATGATTTACCGGATAAGTTGAGCCTAGTAAAGCCTGCAAAGCATATGGTGTGACAAAAGCTGAGCCTTGTTCATCACTAGGCATCCATAAATAACTACCATCTTCTTGCAATAAACTTTCTAAAAATAAATTTGGTGTGTTGCCGTCTATATTCCAATCACCAGGATTAATTTCGGCTTTATTTAAAGCTGTTATTACCCAAGCAGTTGAAGCACCGTCAGACTCACTATCAGTACTATAGCCAATGCCACCATCGGCATTTTGATGAGCTTGTAGATAGTTCAGGGCATCCACTATCACGGCATCACTAACGGCTACATTTGCTTCTAACAAGGCCATTATAGCTGCTGCTGTATCATTTGTATCAGAATCTCCTTCTGTAGACCAACTCCAACCTCCATCGGCATTTTGATTAGTTATAATAAAATTTTTAATTGCTTCTATATTATCAGTACTACTTACTGAACTCAAGGCTAGTAAGCCCCAAAAATCATCATTCAACTGAGTAATTTCACCTAATTGATTATTATTAAAATAACTATTAACAGTATCAATTAAGGCATTAACTGTATCTGCATCCGAACTATCCATAGCGGCAAACGCTAGCAAATACTTACTAGCTTGCATCAAGGCAGTTTCATTAGCATCAATATAAGAAATATCTAGATCATCAATATTTGCTGCAGCCAGTGCTTGAGTGACCCAAGAATTTTGAGTTTGATTTTGTAAATAAGTAATAGTCGCACTATTATCAGCCACTAAAGAAAATGGCATGACAGTGAAGCTAACTAATAATAAAAAACTGACAAACTTTTTCATACTTTTTATAAATTAAATCATCAAAAAACTCTCCGTTAAGGAGAGCAGAGACAAATCTATTAAGTCTTAATAGACTCATCCATTTTCTCCTTAGGAAAAAGAATAAAAAATCGAGTATCTGACTCAATCCGCCAAAGACGGACTTACAGTAGCTAGGACTGTGGAGGATTCACACCTCACTTCCTCGATAAAATTGTAAGTTACGTAAAATTACTTTATCATGTGCCAAATGATTTGGCAAGTATTTATTTTTTCTTAGCTTTTTTCTTAACCAATCTATTTACTTCCGCTTGAAAAGTCTTCACGTCCTTGAAAGATCGATAAACTGAAGCATAGCGAATGTAGGCTACCGGATCAAAAGTCTTTAGTTTTTTCATCACAATATCGCCTAGCGTACTTGATTTAATCTCACCCTTAGCTTTTTTGTGAATCTCTCGTTCAATATCGCTGATGAGTTTTTGAAAATCCTCCTCTAAATAACTACGTTTTTCTAGGGAAGTTCTTAAACCTTTGACTATTTTTTCTCTATTATAATTTTCTCTGTGTCCATCACGCTTGATAACTACTAAGTCCAAAATTTCAATAGCCTCCAAAGTAGAAAAACGAAAACTACACTTTTCACAACAACGACGCCGACGAATATTAAAACCCTCGCCGCTTAAACGAGAGTCTATCACTTTGGTTTCGGTTGAATTACAAACCGGGCAATACATAATTACCTATTTTTTAATTTCTTGCGTAAAAATGCTGGAATATCTAATTCTTCCTCTTCCTTGGTCTTTGGCGCTTCTTCTACTTTTTCTTCTGGCTCTAATTCTTTTTGAAAAGCTTTTTTGACTGTTCTTTCTTCAGCTTTTTTAGCAAAAGTCTCTTGATGAGAAATACTTGGCTGAACAGCAGCCCTTTCTTTAACATTGTCATTTTGATCTCTAAATCCAGTAGCAATAACTGTTACTTTGACTTCTTCTCCCAGTGCCTCATCGATTACAGCACCAAAAATGACTTTAGCCTCTGAATCACAAGCAGAGGTAATAACTTCAGCTGCTTCATTTACTTCAAACATAGACAAATCTGACGAACCGGCAATAGTAAATAACACTCCTGTGGCACCATTGATTGATAATTCAAGTAATGGGCTATCAATGGCAGCCTTGGCTGCTTCTTGTGCTCTATTTTCTCCACTAGCCTTGCCAATGCCCATCAAAGCTGAGCCTGCCTGTTTCATTATAGCCTTAACATCAGCGAAATCGACATTAACTAAACCCGGGACAGTGATTAGCTCAGAAATGCCCTGTACGCCCTGTTTCAAAACCTCATCAACAATAGAAAAAGCCTCCAATAGCGATGTCTTTTTATCAATAATCTGTAATAATCGATCATTGGGTATGGTAATAATAGTGTCTACCTTATCGACCAAACGATCCAAGCCACGATCAGCTATTTCTCGACGTTGTACACCCTCAAAAGTAAAAGGTCTGGTCACTACTGCTACAGTCAAAGCACCTACCTCACGAGCAATGTCAGCGATAATAGGAGCAGCACCAGTACCAGTACCACCACCTAAACCACAAGTAATAAAAACCATGTCAGCGCCTTCCAGGTTGCCTGTGATATCAATTTCATTTTCTTCTGCGCTCTTGGATCCTAGATCTGGGTCCATGCCAGCTCCTAAACCTTTGGTAGTATCACGACCAATGTGAATTTTGGATGGGGCTATAGAATGATGTAAAGCCTGAGCGTCGGTATTAACAGCAATAAATTCTACACCTCTAATCTTTGAGCTAACCATCCTATTTACAGCTGAGCCACCAGAACCACCCACACCAACTACTTTGATATTGGCGAAAGTTTCAATTGATGGACTGACTTCTTGGATATTTTTTCTTTTCATTGTTTTATTCTACAAATAAATATTTTAAGGCCACAGAGACTTGAACCAACCACGCATTTTATCAGTGGTCTGTCTGACTGAAGAAAAATTAGATAGGAAATTTTGATTGGTGACTATATTTTTATCAGCCCAAATGACTAATCCCAAGGCAGTAGTAAAGTCAACATCATTCAACTTGTCTATCGGAAAATTATTGTCCACTGGTTTACCTAAAAATACTGGTAATTGGAATACATTTTTAGCTAAATCTATCACTAGAGGCATTTTCGCGCCTCCTCCAGTCAATACAATTCCTGCTGGCAGCTTACCATTACGGTCGATTTTTTTCAATTCATCATTGACCATCTTAAAAATTTCTTCCATTCTAGCCTCACAGATATTGGCGATATCTTTTTTATAAACATAAGTACCTTTTTTCTCTTCTTCAGAGTATTTATGTAAATCTACCTCATCACGCTTTGATATACTATCAGCAATGCCTTGCGCTTGGTCTATCTTGACAACCTCGGCAGTATCTACTGAAGTTCGTAAACCAATTGCCAAGTCGTTAGTGACGTGTCCAGCGCCGATTGGCAACACTGCCGTATGTAAAATATCACCTTCTTCAAAAACTGCCACAGAAGTTGTCGATTGACCAATATTCACCACGGCTACACCTAAATCTTTTTGTTTTTTAGTTAAAACTGCTTCAGACGTCGCTAAAATAGAAAATACTAAATCTTCAATATCAATACCAGTGCGATAAATGCACTTGGTTAAATTTTTTATTTGTGAAGATAGGCCCATGATAATTTGAGTCTCTACTTCTAATCTAACACCTGACATGCCAACTGGATCTTTCAAATCACGTTGTTCATCCAAATGATAATTAGTTGGTAAGACATGTAAAATCTCATAATTTGGTGGCGTAGCAATAGTTTGCGCTGCTTCCAAAGCTCGATCAATATCTGACTCCTCTACTTGTTCATTGGCTTTTGCTACGGCAATAACACCTTTACTGTTTAAAGTCTTGATATGCGTGCCTGATATACCGACTATCATTTTATCAATATTAAAACCAGTCATACGCTCACATTTTTCAACAGTAGCAGAAATAGATGAAACAGCCTCCTCGATGGAAGTAATACTACCTCGACTAATTCCCTCGGCTAGTGTTTCTGCTGCACCAATGATACGTAAACCACCATCCTGGGTCGCTTGTCCCATGACGATTCTTATGGCATTTGTGCCAATGTCTAGACCTGTAATAATATCCTTATTATTAACCATAAATAGGGTCAAAAAATGCTAACTAACGACAATTTAATAAACTAATTATAACTAAATTTTTGATATTTGCCAAATATCCTAAAATAAATTATTTATTGTGTTAATTTACCAGAAAAAAATCAAAATTCCAGTTATAATAGCAAATATTGCGACGACCAAAACCATGGCTGCCAGCAAATCTTTGATCTCTTTGGCAAATTTGTGTGTCTGTGGGGTCAACATGTCAACCAAACGTTCAATAGCAGAATTCAAAATTTCTAAAGATAATACCATGGCGATGACGATCAAAAGAATAGACCATAAATATTTATCCAGTGGCCAATACAGTCCAAATAAGATGACTACGATTCCGATCCAAATGTGAATACGAAAATTCTTTTCAGTTTTGTACACGACTTTGAAGCCTCTCAAAGCGTGCTTGATGCTTTTACATAAAGTACATGACATATTTTATTTTTGTTTTAATAAATTTAAAATTTCTTGCTCCATACGTTCTTGCTTCAAAGCCTCTTTCTCCCCCAGCTCATGATCATAACCAAGTAAATGCAAAATACCGTGGATGGTTAATAATTGTAATTCTGCTTTTAATGTTTTTCGTCTTTGCTTGGATTGTTCTCTTGCTTGAGATAAACAAACAATCACTTCGCCTAACACTTCTTCTGAATCTATGTTAAATGACAAAACATCGGTGATTTTATCTTTTTTTCTATAGACTTTATTTAGTTCCTGAATTGTATCTTTGTCTACCAAGGCTATAGAAATGGCTGACTTTATAGGAAACTTTTTGGCAATAATTTTTTCTAAGTTTGGCAACCAAGTAAAATCAGCAATTAATCCACCTTTGTTTATTGCTAAGGAAAAATTATTGGCCATTTGTCAATTCAAAACTATTTAACATCATTTGGAAAGTAGTGGCAAAACTAGGGTCAGCATCTATAGCTGGAGTATAAAATATTCCAAAAGTATGTGTATCTGTTAAATAAGAAATGGTTTGTTGATCTGGAGTTTGTCGAGCAACTAAATTTTCCTGCCCCAAGGTAGTAGTTACGAGCTCTGGATGTTGCACGCTAATCTCTGCCAAACGCTCTTCAATGGTTAACTCACCGATATATTCTTGTACTACAATGCTTATTTCATCGCCTGACTCAGAGTCCATAGCAATGATAACTGAGCCTTCCAATGGCCCTTCGGCTGCTACCCAAGCACTAGGATACCAAATACGATAAGCAAATTCTGTGCTAGTAAAAACTGTAACTAACCCTGAGTTCAACAAAGATTCTCCAGAAGCAATAGGGCTATATAAATTCACTAACTCTGTACCATCTAGATAACCATCATTATCTGAATCACTATCATTTGGATCAGTATTATACAGGCTCTCTTCTTCTGTGGTTAATTGATCTTGATCGATATCATTATTATTAACATTATTTCCGGGTGGTGGAGGCGGTGGAGGTGGCAAAGTGCTATTGCCCTCCTCCTCTTCTGGATCATCAGTTGTAAGGCCGTTCTTAGTCAAATAAAATACTCCCACAAAATTAGGATTTTGATCACCGGTAAATTCTACAAAAAATCTAAAATTATTACCTTGATCTAAAGCTGTGTAGTTATAAGAACTACCATTTGCTTGGCGAGGAATCTCTTCTAAATATTGAGGATATAAAACTGAAAGACTCGCTGGAAAATTACCAAAGTCACTCTCATATTGATCAAGTGCTTGAGATATAATATTTAAGTCCGCGTTCATTTTCTCATCATGACTAAGGACTGGAGGTGGTGTCTCTTCTGGCACCTCCTCTTCTAGCTCATTCTCCTCTGGAATATTAGCTGGAGGCGCTACATTTACATCACTAATTGGCGAAGATGGTATTGTAGTATTAGCCCACCACAACATTGCGCCCACCACAACTATTAAAAATAAAACAAAGCCAACAACAGCTAAAACTATTTTTTGTTTGGCGCTAAATTGTTTCTTAGAAGATTGAGGTAAAAATTTAGCTGGCATGGCATGAATATTCTCAGGCTTAATTGCCAATTCTTTATCTTTTAGCACTTCTTGATTAACAATTGTGTTAATCTCATTTGACACATCTTGAGTGTCTTGCGCTTGCTCATTGTTTGTATTATTTTTTAGTGTATCCATTATTCTATAGTTATTTCTCCAATTTGATCTTCTGTCAATAATCCCTCTCCCAATGGGTTATATCCATTCTCTATCTCTACGCCATCCAAGTACCCATCTTTATCCGTATCAGGATCTAGGACACCTGTGCCCCAAACAAAAATTTCCAACCGATCAAATAAGCCATCATTGTCTGTATCAGGACTCAGAGGGTCGGTGCGATAGGTTTTGACCTCTTCTCGGTCAAATAATCCGTCGTCGTCAGTATCCGGGTTGTTAGGATTAGTTGCTAAAATTAATTCTTCAGCGTTAGTTAGTCCATCTGCGTCATCGTCTTTGTCTGTAATTATTTCCTCTTCTTCTTCTGGAAAGACAACGGTGTTATTTTCAGATGGCATATTAGCTTGTTCGTTTGATGCTGGTGGTGTTTGATCAGCTCCTGGTTGTTCTTCATCGGTAAAAATAAAAGCATAAGCTGCCCAAGCTGCGGCTATGACCAATATAATACCAACAGCGGCAATAATAATTTTTTTCATTATCCCACTCTTATCATGATCCTCAACTAGAATTTGATTCATATTAGCTGCTTGTTCAGGCAATTTTGGCGCTGCAGTATTTTGTACTGGCTGCAATTTTCCACCAGCTACAGCACTAGGTTTATCTGCCGAATCTTGTGGCTGATTCACTGGATCAATATCGTTGAACATATCATCTATGGATACTTTATTGCTCTCTACAGGTTTTGGTGCTGCCGGTGGATTTTGATCTGTTGGCTGTGCTGGCTGACTAGGAACATCTGGTTTTTGTACCAAAGAATTAGTCAAAGGAGCATTTTGACTATTCTGATCTTCTTGTTTTACATCGTCGAACATAGATATATAAAAAATTAATTATATTTTATTAAGATGG
>CAZXZY010000020.1:0-14125 GCA_964645825.1 uncultured Gammaproteobacteria bacterium | reverse complement strand
TATGGTACCGGCGATCGGACTTGAACCGATACGGCCAAAGGCCACAGGATTTTAAGTCCTGCGTGTCTACCAATTCCACCACGCCGGCTTGATATAAATTTTTAAAGAAAATCCCATTGGTAGTGGGACATCGTTCTCTGGAGCGAGTGACCGGATTCGAACCGGCGACCTTTTCCTTGGCAAGGAAACGTTCTAGCCAACTGAACTACACTCGCAGAAATGAATATGTTCTTTTTGTTAAAATATTTACGACAGTAATAGCATTATGTTTAAACTGCCTGACCGCCTTTGGCGGGAACTACACTCGCATTTAAAATAAAGAACATACATATTATACTCGAAAATAGGCAAAAGTCAATACTTTGAGTTTCTATCTCACGATTTTAATTTTGCGGAGATTTTGGCTAATTACAGAGTGTATCTTTGTGTTAGTAGCTATCAGAGAAGTTGATTGTTTATTCCATTGTTTGCCTGCAAAATCAGTTACCTTGCCTCCGGCTTCTCTGGTTAGTATTACTCCTGCGGCTACATCCCAAATTTTTGGTTTAGCAATCATTAGAGCGTCAGTATGACCAGCTGCTACCATAGCTATTTCTAGAGTGGTGCTACCAAAGTGGCGACAGTCTCTAGCCGCCTCATGAAAATGTTCATAAATTTTATAAGCTTGTCGATGATTGGCTAAGCTTTGACCATGGCAATAAGTAGTGAAAGCTTTTGATAAATTTTTTATGTCAGAAACGTTTATTTTTTTGCCATTACGGTATGCCCCTTGCCCTTTGACTGCCCAATACATTTCATTGAGGATTGGCATATAAGTCACGCCCAAAACGATTTTATTTTTATAAAATAAACTTACTGATACAGTAAACAGGGGATTGTGAATAGTGAAATTACTAGTACCGTCTAGCGGGTCTACTGTCCAAAAATAATCACTAGTTTTATTGTTTAAGCCACTTTCTTCAGAGAGCAAAGCATATTTTGGGAAATGCTTATTTAAATATTTTAAAATAATACTTTCTGATTTTTTATCACACCAAGTGACAATTTCATCAGCAGCTTTATATTTGGCCTGACCTCTGGTCCATTTGTTGAATTCTTTTTCCAACCAAAGCCCAGCCTCTTTAACGGATTTTTTGACAATTTTTAATTCTTTATTATACATAATATTCAGATTAAAATGGCGGCGGCGTAAAATTAATAAATAGAAAAACAAAAATTAAAATATAGGAAGTACAATGTCACCGCAACCTGTGGATGGAGCACAAAGAATAAATTCACCAGGAGAGCTGTCTATGAGGTGAATTGACAGTATATAATCTGAATTGGCGCTAGTTCCTACATTATTCCATTCCCAGCCCTCAGCTGGTGGGGGCCAGTTTTGTTCACCACTGCAAATGGATTTATCAATTGCTGGTATTTTTTCTGGACCACCGTTATACAAATCACAATCCGGGCAAAGCGCTTTGTCATCATGTGTACATAAGAGCAGGATAGGTTTAATGACGTTTACGATTTGTTTCATAGCTCCTCGTTTAGCTTTAGCTCGAGCACTATTGACACTAATCACACCGACACTAGTAATAATACCAATGATAGCTATGACTATCAGTAGTTCTATTAGTGTAAAACCAACTTGATTTTTATATTTCATATTAACTACATTTATCACCAGAACCACAAATCATAACACCGCAGCAATCAAAAGTTGTATCACAATGATTTCCGAAAGTTACGCACGTGCATTGAGGGCTCATTGATGTGGAGCAGCTAGTGTCCAGACAGCTAATAATTTCTCCTGTAGCACCACTTTTAACCTCAAAACAAAAATAACCAGTATTATTGTCAGAATTTGAGTCTAGATAAGTATAATTATCTAAATCCTCCCATATATAGTTACCTAAAAAATTCTCACACAAAGGGTTTAGGTCTATTGGAGCGCTTAGGCCATTGCAGGCTCCACCACTACAACGTAATTCTGAGCCGCTATCTAAACAAAGCATAGCCATGGTCTGCATGTCTTTCATTTGAGTTACCACCCGGGTCATTTCTGCTTTATTAATAGCCGAACGGACATTTATAACGCTAACACTGGTCAGAATGCCAATAATAGCGATCACAATAAGTAATTCTACTAGAGTAAAGCCTAATAATTTATTCTTTTTATTTTTCATTTAACAAAATAAGTTGTGCTTTTAAGCTCATTGTATCTATTATAGCAAATGTGGGCATAAAATAAATACTAGCTATATTTCCAGAGCATAATATTTTGGTGTTATTCCATTTTTCTTCCCATGGTTTATGAGTGTGCCCATGTAAAGCTAGGGCATAATATTTTTTAGATTTAGCTAAAGCTTTTTCTAGTACTTGAGGATAATGAGTAAAAATAATATTTTTATCTTCAATTTCAGCTACGCCAACATTGGGAAACAAAGTGATATTTTTGATTTGTTTTTTTAATTCTTCTTCACCCAAAATATCATGGTCAACATTTCCCATTACCGCCCAAGTAGAAATTTTGAGTTGGTCGATTAATTTCCAAGCTTCTATGCTTTGGACATCACCAGTGCAAATAAGATAATCAACTTTTTCTTTTTTGATTATCGCCAAAGCTTTTTCCAGGTTTGGAATATTATCATGAATATCTGAAATGACAGCTAATTTAGACATGAGTACATTATAGCTTACATCAAGTAAATAAAAAACTCCGCCATCTCAAGATATTGGAGCTTTGATAATTTTTGAACCCACCTTTAGCATGCGCCAGTATTCAAGAGAGCATGAATACGTCGCATAACTGTTTGTTCATTTTCGATAGGCCCACGTGCCAGAGGAAGAAATGATTTGCAAAAACGCGATTGATTTATTGACCACCAAGTTTCAACAAATGACCTGAATCCTTCTTTAACGCATACTCTGTCTAGACAGTTAAATAGGTCTAAAAAATGCAAAACTTCTAGTAGCAGTAGTTTATCTATTTCATCCGTAGTAATTTCTACGGGAACAACTAGCAAGTCATCGCTTGGCTTAAAGTATACAGCCAATTGTAGGTCTCCTATTATTGACTCGTGGTGAAGTAGGTGTGCTCTGGGTAGTCCTTGGTATTGGGTTAATAATTGTTCACAAAAAGGATCGTCAACATTAAGAACATCTCTCCCGATTTTCATGATTTCCTCCCCTTTGAAAAGTGCCACATGCATTGTAAAACTGAGAATTAGCTTATCATTAACATATTAATTAGTAAAGAGGCGTATTATGGCTAGTATTAAAGGTATTTTTTAGGCTTCAATTTATCTGGCCAATGTTGTTGGGCAGATATTTCTTCATCACTTGCATTGGGAGCATATTTATATCCTTGGCCATAGCCTAGATTTTTCATTAATTTTGTAGGTGCATTTCTTAAAACTAAAGGCACGCCCAGATGGCTAGTAGCCTGAGCATCAACCGCTGCTTTTTGATAAGCAGTATAAAGTTTGTTAGATTTTTTAGTTTTAGCTAGATAGACCACAGCTTCAGCTAAAGCTAACTTACTCTCAGGCATCCCGATAAAATGTACAGCATCCTTAGCAGCTGTAGTGATGACTAAAGCGTGGCTATCAGCGACGCCAACATCTTCAGAAGCAAAGCGAACTAGACGACGAGCAACATAAAGTGGATCTTCGCCAGCTTCTAGCATCCGAGCCAGCCAATACAGTGCGGCATCAGCATCACTATCTCGTAAACATTTGTGTAAAGCAGAAATAGCATTGAAATGTTCTTCAGCATTTTTGTCATAATATAAAGTTGAGCTTTGAATAGCTTGTTTTATATTTTCTTCGTTTAAAGTTTCTTCTTTTTTTCCATGAGAAGCAATTTCTAGAGCTGTTAATAAGCTACGAGCATCGCCCATGGCATAATCTAGTATAATATTTTCTGCTTTTTTATTTAGTTTAAGTTTTAATTCGCCTAAGCCAATTTTTTTGTCGGTCAAAGCCTTTTTCAAAATATTTTTGAGATCTTTTTTATTTAAATGCTCCAAAGTTAAGACTCGACAGCGAGAAAGCAGCGCAGAGTTCAAAGCAAAGGATGGGTTTTCAGTTGTTGCTCCGATCAAAACCAAAGTCCCTTGCTCAACATAAGGTAATAAGACATCTTGTTGCGCTTTGTTGAAGCGATGAATTTCATCTAAAAATAAAATTGTCTTAGTTTTGAAAAAGTTTAAGTTTTCTTGGGCCTCTTTAGCTAATTTTTTGATATCGGCCACACCGATCAAGACAGCGCTAGAAGAAATAAAATTAGCCTTAATATTTTCAGCAATGATTTTAGCCAAAGTAGTTTTGCCTACTCCTGGTGGGCCCCAAAAAACGATAGAATTTAAAGAATCATTCTCTAACATTTGAGTAAGGATTTTTTCAGAACCCAAAATATGCTCTTGACCAAAATAGTGTTTAAGAGCTTGAGGGCGCATTCTATCAGCTAGCGGTTTGTGTTCAATCATAGCTTTATCTTAGCAAGTTTTAGATATAAATCAAAACGCGGCCCTGCAGTGCAGGGCCGCGTCTAGAAAATAGTTTATTTTGTCACTTATTCTTCAACTTCAATAGTGGTGGTAAATGTATTATTATTTTCATCGCTTTCTGCTAGTTCATTGGCATTGTCTACTACATATGGTAACTGTTTGGTGCCTGACGAAGTAAAGTGACCCAACCAAACAATATCAGCTGTTTCGCCTGGGTAGAGCGGGCTACTTTCTGAAACTGTTGGTATTGATTCTGGCATAGGACTTACAAAATCTTGAAACGGTCTGTACCCGTTCAAAATACCAGCGTTAGAAGTAAGTGCTGTGTTGCCGCTATTTAAAATATGAACAGTTATTCTCACATCTTGATCGACTGCTGGACTTGATATGTTCCAAGTAATATCATCAATGCTAAGATCTACGTTAGTTGACGTGGAACCAACTTCAATAGTGGTAGTAAATGTATTATTGTTTTCGTTACTTTCGTTAACATAGTTTAATTGGTCTACATGGGCCGTCAATGTTTTGGTGCCTTCAGATGTAAAGTGTCCATTAAAAGCAAAATAGGTTGATTCTCCTGGTAAAAGAGGATTAGCTTCGGAAATCTCAGGCGCCACTGTAGGGGAATTAGTAGTGAAATCTTCAAAATCTAAACTAGTTTGTATTATGCCTACATTAGAAGTTAGTGGGATACTTCCATTATTCGTAACATGTATTGTAATTATCACATCTTCCTCTTCGTTAACTTCAACAGGATACCAGGTGATGTCGCTTACTATTAAATCAGTATATTCTAAATCCTCATCCGAATCATTTGGATTACAAACAAAGTTAGATGTACACCAAGTTTTATCTCCTACATCAATATCATTGCCGTCCTGATAATATTGATGCATATTTTTGACTTTGATAAGTAATTTTCGACCAAAATCATTGTTGTTATAAGCTTCTTGCTTTATTTTTCTTTTTAAACCATTTTGAACAAAGTATACTGTTCCATTGTCCTCATCAAGGGTCAACGCACCTTCTGGTAAATTATCTTCGCTAAGAATTCCCGGGGATTTTTTGTAAGCTACAGCAAAGATACCTGGATCAACATCGTTTACTAGATCTTGCCAATGTGAGCCATAAAATTTTACAGCCGTAGCCTCATCTGATATTTGAATCAATTGTCCATTTTCTCCTACTGTATAAACGTTGTTAGTATTTTTGTGCGTCATCAATTTTACGCCAGCCTTATAAGGAACTTGACCGCCTTCAGGATAAGCATCAAGTGTCTCTTGATTCACCGTTATAACATCGGCAAAATTTTCATACCAAGTCATAAAGGTTTTTTCATCTGGAAACATATACTTCTTTTCATCAACTCCTATCAAATATACAGCTCCTTTTTCAAGGCTTTCCAGGGTCAATAAACTACCCGCTGGATAAACAGTCTCTTCTGCCTTGGCTGGGTTGTTTAAAAATGACAAACTAAAAATAAAATTGTCTTAGTTTTGAAAAAGTTTAAGTTTTCTTGGGCCTCTTTAGCTAATTTTTTGATATCGGCCACACCGATCAAGACAGCGCTAGAAGAAATAAAATTAGCCTTAATATTTTCAGCAATGATTTTAGCCAAAGTAGTTTTGCCTACTCCTGGTGGGCCCCAAAAAACGATAGAATTTAAAGAATCATTCTCTAACATTTGAGTAAGGATTTTTTCAGAACCCAAAATATGCTCTTGACCAAAATAGTGTTTAAGAGCTTGAGGGCGCATTCTATCAGCTAGCGGTTTGTGTTCAATCATAGCTTTATCTTAGCAAGTTTTAGATATAAATCAAAACGCGGCCCTGCAGTGCAGGGCCGCGTCTAGAAAATAGCTTATTTTACGATCTTTTTGCTAATAAATTCAATCACTTTACGGTTAGTCAGGGCGTTGCCCAAATACTGACGATAGTTTGGAGTCTTAATGTCTTTCAAGGCTTGTTCATTGCCTTGATGAGTCATTTCTTGTTTTTTGATTTCTTCATCAATATCTTTTTCGTCAATGACGATTTTTTCTTCTTCAACTAGCTTTCTCAAAACTAGAGCTGCTTTTAATCTTTCGATAGCCTGGGGACGGAAATCTTTATCCAAATCCTCAGGACTTTTTTTGATAGATTTCAAATAGCCAGCCAAATCCATGCCTTGTTGTTGGATGCTGTGTTGCAATTCATGGATCATCTTTTTGACTTCAGACTTGATCAGGGTTTCTGGTAAATCTTCAATTTTAGCAGCATTAACGACAGCGTCAATTGCTTCTTTTTCTACACGTTGTTGCTCTTTTTGTTCTTTCTCTTTGACAATATTTTCTTTCAATTGTTTATCTAGTGCTTCCTTTGTTTCAAAACCAATGCCCTTGGCAAAGTCATCATTAATTTCTGGTACAATTCTTTCATAAATAGCAACGACTCTTACTTTAAAGTTTGCTAATTTACCAGCTAAGTTTTCCTGCATGTATTTGTCAGGAAATTTTAGATCAAATTTTAAGTCATCACCAGCTTTGGCACCAACAATTTTTTCTTCAAAGCCAGGGATCATTTGTCCTTGGCCTAAGACTAGAGGATGTTTAGTACTTTTTCCACCTTCGATAACAACCTTATCAATAGAAACTTCAAAATCTACTTCAACCTTATCACCGTTATTAGCTACACGCTCAACAATTTTTTCTTCAACGCGCATATTGGTAAGTTGCTCCAAAGTTTTTTTCAAATCTTCGTCATCTGCCTTCACTTCTTTTTTCTTTACTTCAGTTTTGTCCCATTCTCCCAAAGTGACATCTGGTAACAAAGAAACTACAGCAGTATAAACAACTGGATTTCCAGGGGCCATTTTTTCTACCTTGATATCTGGCTGACCAATAGTTTCTAGTTTTTCGTCAGTGATTGCTTTATAAAAAGATTCATTGATAATATCATTCATGGCTTCTTGCCAGATAGTCATTTCACCAACCTTGGCTTTGACTAAATCATAAGGAGCTTTACCAGGACGAAATCCAGGGATGTTGGATTTTTTAGCAAGTTTAGTAGCTGCTTTATCTAAATGAGGCTTAATTTCTTCTAAACTTACCTCAATTTTGAGTTCAATTTGTTTTTTTTCTAAGTCTTTTTTGTCTACTTTCATTAGATTTTTATCAATTTTAAGTAGGCTGAGTATATCCAAAATCGTCTTTTTTGTCAATAATAAAAACCTCCCCCGTTAAGGGGAGGCTGGAGAAGTTAGCGTATATTTAAAGTATTTTTAGAACAATACAGCGATTAGTAATAAGGCTACAACATTCAAGATTTTAATCATTGGATTGATCGCGGGTCCAGCTGTATCTTTGTATGGATCACCTACGGTGTCTCCGGTAACAGCAGCTTTATGAGCCGGTGAATTTTTACCACCGTGATTACCACTTTCAATGTATTTTTTAGCATTGTCCCAAGCACCGCCACCAACGGTCATAGAAATGGCTAAGAAAATACCAGTAATAATACTACCCATCAAAATTCCACCTAAAACTACCAAGCCATTTTCTTGACCAAAAATAATCAAAGTCAAAATTGGCACAACAACCGGAATAAGAGCTGGGACAATCATTTGTCTCAAAGCACCTTTAGTGACAATATCGACTGCAGTTTCATATTCTGGTTTTTCAGTTCCATCCATGATCCCTGGTTTTTCTTTGAATTGACGACGAACTTCTTTGACAATGTCGCCAGCAGTTTTACCAACTGCTTCCATAGATAGGGCACCAAATAAATATGGCAATAATCCACCAACAAATAATCCAGCAATTACATATGGGTTATCTAGAGCGAAAATAAATTCTTTACCAACAGCTAAGAGCTCTTCGGTATAAGCAGCGAACAAAACTAGAGCGGCAAGTCCAGCCGAAGCAATAGCGTAGCCTTTAGTGACAGCCTTGGTTGTATTGCCAACTGCGTCTAGTGGATCGGTGATCTTTCTGACTTCCTCTGGCATGTTAGCCATTTCAGCAATACCACCAGCGTTATCAGTGATCGGACCATAAGCATCGATAGTAACAATAATACCAGCTAGAGATAACATGGCCATAGCAGCAACTGCGATACCATAGAGTCCAGCAAATGAGTAAGCGGCAATAATGCCAGCTACGATAACCAGCACTGGAAAAGCAGTAGCTTTCATACCAACGGCTAATCCCTGAATAATATTTGTGCCATGTCCAGTTTCAGAAGCCTTAGCAATACTTTTTACTGGTTTATAGCGAGTAGAAGTATAATATTCAGTTATCCAAACAATAAGAGCAGTAACAATCAAACCAACTAAACTAGCATAATAAATATTTAAATAACTATAATCTATCAAATCATTCATCAAATATTTTGTAACAAAGAAGAAAGCAATAGCAGCAACGACACCAGCAGCAATCAAACCTTTGTATAAAGCCTTCATGATGCCATCGTTTTTTTCGATCGCTTCTAGGCTTTGTCCTTTTTTAATTTTAATAAATAACAAACCGATTAAAGAAGCAATGATAGCTGTCGCTCCCAAAGCTAGCGGGTATAAAATAGCAGCGTCCATACCTTGAAAGGTTAGAGAACCTAAGAGCATGGTAGCCACTAAAGTGACAGCATAAGTCTCAAATAAATCAGCAGCCATACCAGCACAATCACCAACATTGTCTCCAACATTATCAGCGATAACGGCTGGGTTACGAGGATCGTCTTCTGGGATGCCAGCTTCTACTTTACCGACCAGATCTGCGCCGACGTCAGCGGCTTTGGTAAAAATACCACCACCCAAACGAGCAAAGACTGAGATCAGACTTCCACCAAAGCCTAGACCGATCAAATGTTTGACGGTAAAAGCTGGGATGGCATAAAGACCAGCAACGCCTAATAGTGCTAAACCCACAACAAGCATGCCAGTAACTGCGCCACCTAAGACGGCTAGTTTCATGGCTGGTTCGATGCCACCAGTTGCAGCTTGAGCTGTACGGACATTAGTGCGAACAGAAATGTTCATACCAATGATGCCAGCAGCGGCAGAAAGAGCCGCACCAACGATAAAAGCAATCGCTGTCCACCAGTCGATCATAAATCCCAAAATAATAAATAGAGGGACGGTTAGGTAAGCAATGGTTTTGTATTGTCGATTCAAAAATGCTTTTGCGCCACTTTGGATAGCGTCAGCGATTTCCTTCATTTTGTCATTACCTCTAGATTTTTTTAGAATAGCTTGAATCATCACTACTCCAAAAATGATTGAGACAATGGAGGCTAAAATAGCAATTAATATTACGTTCATATGTTTTTAATTAATTAAGATTTTAATTATTTTTTCTCTTCCCCTTCTTCTTTTTCCTCCTCTTTCTCTTCCTCGACTTTTGCTTCTTTCTTTTCTTCAACCTTTTTCTTAGCTTTTTTCTTCACAGCTTTCTTTTCTTCCTTCTCTTCTTCTTCACCCTCTTCTTCCTTAGTTTCTTTAGCTGTCGTTTTTTTCTTGGTAGTTTTCTTCGCTTTTTTCTCTTCTTTTTTTTCTTGGTCTTCTTCTGTTGGTTTTTCTTCTTCGTCAGCTGGAGCCTTCTCCTTCTTTTCTTTCTTCTCTTCAGTGGATTCGTCTTTATCATCTGTAGCTTCAGCTGTGCTAGAAACAATATCGATTTTCCAGTTTACAAGCTTAGCTGCTAGACGAACATTTTGTCCGCTCTTACCAATAGCTAAAGATAATTGATCATCATCCACTAAAACTTTCGCTACTGTATTATCTTCATTTACTTGAATTTCATTTACTTTAGCAGGGGACAAGGCGTTAGCAATAAAAGATTTTACATCTTCCTCCCACTCAATGATATCAATTTTTTCTCCACCTAATTCGTTAATAATAGTTTGGATGCGAGCACCTTTTTGTCCGACGCAAGAGCCGATTGGATCGATGCTTTCATCATCTGTAGCAACAGCTACCTTAGAACGTGAGCCTGCTTCTCGAGAGATAGCTTTGATCTCGACATTACCAGCAGCAATTTCAGGAACTTCCATAGCAAATAATTCACGCACAATATCTGGATGGGTACGAGATAAGATAATTTCTGGACCCTTGTTAGTCATATGTACTTTGACTACATAAAAATTTAGTCTGGTGCCAGCATTATATCCTTCACGAGGGATTTGTTCTTCTGGTGGTAGGACTGCAGTAGCTTGACCTAAGTCAACTAAATAGCGTCGTCCTTCACGACGAGAAATTGTACCTAAAACCAGAGTACCTTCTTTATCTTGGTATTCATTGAAGACATGATCGCGTTCAGCTTCACGTAATCTTTGGATGATAACCTGCTTAGCTGTTTGAGCGGCCATACGACCATATTCATCAGGTACTTCTAATTTTGTTTCAATAACATCGCCAATTTTATAATTGGGGTTTATTTCTTTGGCCTCAGAAAGCATGATCTCTGTACGAGGATTAAATCTTTTGATTTCATCTTCTTCAGCGATTTCTTCCTCGGCCTCTTTACGCTCACGTAGCTCTTCGACTTGCTTTTCTTGCTCTTCAAGATCTACATCTTCGACTACAGTTTTTACGTCAAAAACCGCTGTTTGAGCATTATCAGCATTGAAGACCACTTTGACGTTTTGATTTTTTTCACCAAAATCTTTACGATAAGCAGCAGCTAGGGCCGCTTCAATAGCGCTGATGACAGCGTCCATTGGTAGGTTTTTCTCATCGCAAATGTGTTTGATGGCATTAGATATTTCACTAGCCATTTATTTTTGATTAATTTTAAAAAAATAAGCTAGTCTACTATCGTAAACTAACTTAAAGCACTATCTAGTATAGTGTTTTGTTTAGAATTTGTCAATAAAGAAAAAAGCACCAGTCTGAAGACGGTGCTTTAGTGTGTAAGCGCTTGTAGCGCTATGGTGTCAGAGTTTTTCCACTGTTGTGTTGTGGTGTTCGATCATGATTGCCTCATGAGTCCTGTCCAGCGCTTTCTGGATTTCAATCATCTCTGGAGTAGGCTCAGGGGTATCATTTTCTTTCATATTAGCCAAGGCTAATTTGGCGTATTGGCTAATCAGCGCATTACGTTTTTCGTTTGTCATGCTTCTACGCCCTCCTTTCCTTCCTTATTTATATCTTTGATGATATGTGCGTACGTTGTTTTTAAAGCTAAAAGAGCAGTTTTAGGACGAGAGGCCGTGCCGGCCGTATCTTGTAATTCAGCTAGCCAAGTAGAGTCAAGGCTATATTTTTTCATGGCTCGGGCCAAAATAGTGAGGCTATCCATCATGGCTTGGTGGCTATGAGTGCGTGTCATGTCTACATTGTCCATAGCCTCTTGAAATTCTTCTACAGACATCTCTCCCTTATTTTTTTTATTTTGTATCTCTTGCCATTCCCAGACTGTTTCAGTATAGCCATAGAAGTGATCTAGCATGCTTTGGAAAAATTGTTCCAATTGAGGATTACCAGCACAAGCTTCTCGCAAAGCTTCTATGTCTATTGGGGTTTTTAATTGTTCGGGATCGCCCATATTTTGTTTCATATCTTCCCAAACTTCTGAGTGTTCTTGTGGTACGTGTTCAAAATGTGACATATTATACTGGCTTTCTATTTAATAAAGGGTAGTATTTATAACATACTATATTTAATCTGTCAAGGCTAGATAATAAACCTTTTAACAGTATATCTATTATAACATAAATATAGCACACAAACTTCTATTTCGAAAAATGTCGATAAATTCTTTTGCTTTCTTAATATTTGATAGCTGATATAAATGTTATTTAGTTTTTTATCAGATATTGTTTCCTCGCCATAGCCAAATTTTGTATTGCGGCGAGTTTTTACCTCGACTACTAGGATTTTATTATTTTTTATCAAGACTAAATCCAGCTCACCATAGCGAGTATAAAAATTACGGATAATAATCTTGTAGCCGAGTTTTTGATAATAATAAGCGGCAATATTTTCTCCTAATTGACCAAGTTGTTTTTTCTTTAATAACATAAAACAGACCGTTTGGCCTGTTTTTATATTTTAGTTTAAATTTAGTTTTTCTTTTTAGGTAGCCACTTATCAAATTCAGCTTGAGTATTTTGTTTTTGCTCTTTCAAAGGAATTTTGATTTTCCAATAATAAATGATAAAGCCTAGCCAGATTACGACAGCTATTAGCCATATCAATAGCCAAATGCGACTGCCTAAATAAATAGCTCGGACTTCTCTAAAAAATATTAACAGTAATCCAAATAATCCAGTAGACCAGCCCCATACTTGGAGCTTTTGCCATAGTGGTTTATAAATGCCGGGGCTTGTCTTTATTTTTTTAGTGGCCTTGAGAGCAGTAATAATTGCTGCAATAAAGATAATTAATAACACAATACGCATTGGCCAAGAAAATCCTTCAACAGCATAACGTTGTGTTAAATAAGTCCAGTCAAAAAGTTTAGTAATATTCATAATTTATTTATCAAACTAGAAATATCTTAGATAATAGTGAGAATAAAGTCAACCCTTATTTGATAAATACTAAGCCAAAATGATATTTACCAGCCTCAAATTCTTGTTCTAATGTCAGGCTTAGTTTTTGAGCAATTTTAATAATTTCAGCTGGATCAACTTGTATGTTTCCCGATGGAGCGAAGCTATGTTTGGTGTCACTCCAATCAACTACGGTTAATTTACCGCCAGGCTTTAGTAAACGCACTGCTTCAGCCATTATCTCAGCTCTTTTTTGAGTTTGAAAAAGGATGTTGACCAATAAGCCATGATCTATGGTTTCAGCAGGAATTTTGGTAGCGCCTAAAATTTCTAAGTTACTCCAAATTGTTTTGATATTATAAAGTCCAGACATTTGCGCCTTACTTTCGATGCTAGATAAAACACCCTTGATCACATCGACAGCATAAACTTCACCTTGATCACCAACTATTTTAGCAGCTTGAATAGTAAAGTAGGCCGCACCGCCAGCTCCTAAATCAGCCACAATTTGTCCCGGGTGTATTTGCGTTGTATCGCGCAATATAAAATTAACATCTAATAATTCATTGCCTCCAGCTACTTTTGGAGATTGCGGGGCGTTAGTTATTGTGTTAGCAGACGCTATTTTTTCTTCGGGTGCATTATTTGTTTGATCCATATTTTTAAATTAAAAGTATATTCAAAGTATACTAAAAAAACCTTATTTACGCCACTGCATTAGCTTAAATATTATTATTTTGTTATTATTATTCTATGCTAGATAATAAGAGATGCGCTTGGGTTAATGATAATCCATTGATGATAAAATATCATGACCAAGAGTGGGGCGTACCATTACATGACGATCAAAAGATATTTGAATTTTTTGTACTGGATTGTTTTCAAGCAGGACTCTCTTGGGAGATTGTT
This sequence comes from uncultured Gammaproteobacteria bacterium, assembly GCA_964645825.1. Classification (GTDB taxonomy): domain Bacteria; phylum Patescibacteriota; class Patescibacteriia; order UBA1558; family GWA2-36-10; genus JABIAL01. The sequence goes on along the minus strand of CAZXZY010000020.1, from coordinate 256 downwards.
TTAAATAAGCGAGCAAATTTTATAAAAGCTTTTTCAAATTTTGATTATAAAATAATAGCCAAGTACAAGGCTAGCGATAATAAGAGACTGTTAAACGACGCAGGAATCATTCGTAATCGTTTAAAAATTGCCGCCACTATCAATAATGCCCAGCGATTCATAGAGGTGCAACAAGAGTTCGGTAGTTTTGATAAATATTTATGGCAGTTTGTAAATAATAAACCAAAAATAAATAAATTTAAAAAATTATCTGATA
>CAZXZY010000019.1:0-14301 GCA_964645825.1 uncultured Gammaproteobacteria bacterium | reverse complement strand
GGATTTCTTAATAATGTCAATTATCTGCACCATGGGTATTACTTTGGTGGTTTATATCCCGTTGGCAAAAATTCTAGGAGGAATGGCTTGGTGGCTGATAAATAAAATGATTAAAAATGGTCAAGGTCCTGAGCCGATAAAGATTATTAACGCACAGAAAGCATTGGTAGATTATATCAGTCATGCAAGAGAGAAGGGCATGAATGATTTAGAAATAAGAAATACCTTAAAATATCAAGGTGGCTGGCAAGATGATGACATTAAGGCCGGATTTGAAGTGTTAAAGTAGTGATTTGTTTAGTTACAATTTAAGAATACGAGAGGCGCCCCCCACAGGGTGTTTCTTTTTTGTTAAAGATATAAAAATAATGTAAAATATAAGCATGGTAAAGAGAAGATATAAAGTTATATTTTTGATTCTAGGTATTCTAATTTTTTGTTTTGGAATATTTTATTATAATACGAAAGATACCATGTGTTTTTCTGGACACTTATCAGACGCAATAAGTGTTAATAAAAATAGAGCCTCTTATTATTCTGATAATAGTAACAATTTATCAACCGTTGTTTCAGATAGTTTAATTAAAAATGAGAAAACATTACTTCCGGTAGCGTGGTTAATAGATTTACGGGCTCAAAAATTCATCAAAGATGATATAAATATTATTTGTGGTGATTTTGTAGACATGGTTAATATCGCAACTAAAGAAATATTACCAAAATATACACATGTTGTTTCTAATGAAGTATTTAGTAGTTTAGAGGAGATGTTTGCTCAACAAAAAAGTAAAATGGAAGCAGCGCTCAAAGATGAGGATTATCTAAATATTGCTAGCCATGCTAGTGAGCTTCTGCATTTTATAGAAGAACTTGAAATTAAAGAGGAGAGCAGTTTTTGTATGTCAAAGCATGTAGTTGAGTCTTTGGGTTATGGAGCTTTTCATGCATTAGATAATGACAAATTAAGCCAAGGGAAAGCTCAAGGTTTGTTATCTAAATTTATAGAAGTAGAAATACAAGGACTTTCTAATGAGACGCTGATGATTGATCGTAATGCGCAATATGTTCATGAATTAGGTCTGGGTATTGTATGCAATGATGTGCCAGATATACCCTTTTTGGATGAATGGAATAAATTTCAAGAAAATTAAAAACACCGCTTAAAAGTGGTGTTTTTTAGTTTGAGTTATTTTATTTTAGCAAATTTTCTTTTGCCTGCCTGGATTATATCTCCGGATTTTATATTGACATCCTCTTTCCAAGAAGTTATTTTTTCTTTATTTAATTTCATGCCACCACCATCGATCAATCTTCTGGCTTCACCTTTTGAGCTAGTAAATTTTAGTTTAATTAATAGATCTATTGGATTAATTTTCCCAGTCTTAATATCAAACTCTGGCATGTCATCTGGATTTTCTTTTTTAGAAAAAACTTGAGCAAAATTATCAGCCGCAGTATCAGCAACTTTTGCAGAATAATAAATAGTAACTATTTCTTTAGCTAATTTTATTTTCAAATCTTTTGGATTAGCATCAGATTTTAGCTTTTTAGATATTTCTTTTAATTCTCTTTCATCAACTCTAGTGCAAAGTTCAAAGCCAGGCTCAATCATACCATCAGTCCAAGACATGACTTTGCCAAACATCTCATCGGCCGAATCTGAGAAGCTCAACATATTATTTTCTGACTTACCCATCTTAGTTCCACCACTGTCAGTCAAAAGTTTCATAGTAATGACAAATTTTTCTTTGCTTAACATCTGCTTCATCAAAGTACGGCCAGCTAGCATGTTGAAAGTTTGGTCATTGCCACCAATTTCTCCATCAACTTTTAGCATCACAGAATCATAAGCTTGCATTACTGGATACATTAGCTCGTGCAAACTAATAGGCTTGCCTTCTTTCATTCTATTGGCAAACATATCTCTTTCCAAAAGTTGTTGTACAGTAAATTTAGCAGATAGTTCTACAATACTTGTGAAATTCATTTTAGCAAACCATTTGCTGTTATATTTCCACTCAGCTTTATTATTACCTGTAAGTTTTAAGAATTTGCCGGCTTGTTTTTTATAATCTTTAGCATTTTTTAATACCTGTTGACGAGTGAGCGGCTTACGAGTAGCTGCTTTATCTGTCGGATCACCGATAGTGGCCGTAAAGTCTCCAAGCAAAACCACAATCTTATGGCCAAGATCCTGTAATTGACGTAGTTTTTCCAGCTCAATAGCGTGTCCTAAATGTAGACTAGGGCCAGTTGGATCAATACCATAGTAAATAGTGATCTGCTTACCAGATTTGAGCAATTTCTCCAAAAAACCTTGATTTGGATAGATATTCTCTACCCCTCTGGAGAGCAGGGCTTGAATTTGTTTCGGATCTGTATTAACTTTAGGCATAATGGTACAATGCTTAATTAATTATATTCAAATTATAGCTTATTTCTGCTATAATTTAAATACCATGTCCAATTTCAAAAGACGACAAATTAAAGATGATAGCGGCTGGCAACACCATAAAGTAAGTGACATCAGGCCAGTTCGTTCAGTAAAGAAAATCAAAAAGTTTAAATTTAAAAAACTTAGACTACCAAAACGCAAAGCTTCAAAAGGCAATTGGTTCAAGAGATTTATTTTACGTTTCTGGCCTTATCTATTAGGCGCCTTTTTTGTTGGTGGTATATTTTTTGTTGGCTTAGTGGCTTGGTATTCCAAAGATCTTCCAGATCCAGGTAAGATCATGGATCGTTCAGTACCGCTTAGTACCAAGATTTATGATCGTACGGGAGAAGTTTTGTTATATGAAATTCATGGTCCAGAAAAGAGAACTTTAATTGAGCTAGAAGATATTCCAGAGTACGCTATCAACGCTACCATCGCCATTGAAGATAAAAACTTTTATGAACACGGCGGTATTTCTTTGTGGGGAATTATTCGTGGACAAATCGTCCCTCGTTTGCAAGGCAAGCGATCGCAAGGTGGTTCTACTTTAACTCAGCAATTTGTAAAGAACGCAATTCTCACTAATGAGAGAGCCTTATCTAGAAAAATTAAAGAATGGATATTATCTTTTCGTTTAGAACAAAAATTTTCTAAAGAAGAAATTTTACAATTATATTTTAATGAAATTCCTTATGGTTCTTCAGCTTATGGCATTGAATCTGCGGCTGGATATTATTTTGATAAATCAGCTCCAGAGTTAACATTGGCTGAAAGTGCTATTTTGGCTGCGCTACCACAAGCCCCATCTTATTATTCTCCATATGGTAATAATAAAGATGGATTAATTGCTCGCCAGCATGTGATTTTAGATTTAATGGTAGATCAAGATTATATTACAGAGCTGGACGCTGCTAACGCAAAAGATGAAGAGTTAATATTTAAAAAGAGACAAGAAAATATTAAAGCGCCACATTTTGTGATGTATATTAGAGAATTGTTGGCTGAAAAATATGGTGAAGCAGTGATTGAGCAGAGTGGTTGGAAAATTATTACCACCTTAGACTGGGAGCTACAACAAAAAGCTGAAGAAATCATTGACGAATTAGCTGAGAGAAACCAAGAAAGCTTCAATGCTTCTAATGCCGGGCTCGTTGCTTTGAATGTAGAAAATAGTGAGATACTAGCCATGATTGGTTCTCGTGATTATTTCAATGACGAGATAGATGGGCAAGTAAATGTTACTTTAGCTGAACGTCAGCCAGGTAGCTCTTTGAAACCCTTGGCCTATTTGACTGCTTTTGATCGAGGTTATCGTCCAGATACAGTTTTGTTTGATTTAGAAACGAATTTTGCTTCTGCTGGTGATGACTATATGCCATTAAATTATGATCTTGAAGAACGCGGTCCAATTACAATGCGTCAAGCCTTGGCTGGTTCATTAAATATTCCAGCTGTTAAAACTTTATATTTAGCAGGTTTAGATAATGTAGTAAAATTAGCCGCCGATGTTGGCTATACAACCTTGGGAGAAAGAGATCGTTATGGTTTATCATTGGTATTGGGTGGCGGCGAAGTAAAATTGTTAGAGCATGTAAATGCTTATGCTGCTTTTGCCAGAGAAGGTGTCTATAAAACTGTCATGCCAATCATTTCCATTACTGATCCCAAAGACAAAGAAATAGAAAACAATGATGTAAATAAAGGCCGCCGCATTTTAGATAAAGATAAAGTTAGATTATTAAATGATGTTTTATCAGATAACGTAGCTCGGGCTTATGTTTTTGGCGAGAGTAATTATCTGACTTTGCCGGATCGTCCGGTGGCTGCTAAAACTGGTACCACCAATGATTATCGAGACTCTTGGACCATGGGATTTACTCCACAAGTAGCTTTAGGAGTTTGGGCTGGTAACAATGACAATGAAGCCATGTCGGATGGAGCTAGTGGTTCGCAAGTAGCTGGTCCGATTTGGAATAAAGTAATGAGAGAATTGACCAAGGATTTACCAGTGCAAGGTTTTGGTCAGGCAGATTTGAATAGTTGTCAAAAACCAATGGTTTGTGGTGAATTAGCCGATGAAGAAACTATTAGAATCGATAAGATGTCGGGTAAGCTAGCCACTGAATATACTCCGTATACTAAAATTGAAGAAAGAAAATATTTGAAAGTGCATAATATTTTGCAGTATGTAAACACCAATGATCCACAGGGCGCACCATTAGATAATCCACACCATGATCCGCAGTATAATTTATGGGAAAGTCCAGTAGAGACTTGGGCTGATGAACAAGGCTACTTAACTGAAGAACCGCCAACAGAATTTGATGATATTCATTTAGCTCATCTAAGACCTAGTATTAACATAAGCTATCCAAACAACAATCAGACAGTAAGAAATAATAGCTTTACTTTACAAGTTGACTCATCAGCGCCTCGTGGTATGGAACGAGTTGAGTATTTTATTGATGGACAAAAAATTGGTCAATCAAGTCAGGCGCCCTTTAGCTTTAATTATCAGGTAAATCCATTATTAAGTAACGGCACACATAAACTGAAAGCTATTGCCTTTGATGATCTAGATAATTTTAGAGGGGATGAAGTTGAATTTAATCTACAGAGCGATCGATCTTCTGACGAATTTAGCCTACTATGGATTGAACCATCTAATGGCATGAACATTAATTTATCAGAATTACCATTTACTGCTCATTTAAAAATTACCAACCCAGACAAAATAAAAAAAATAGATTTTTATTATTTGGATCCTGATGATAGTTCGCATTGGTTTAATTTTATTGAACGTCCAGGTGAGGATGTGTTGACCAATTGGGGGAATGCTAATTTTGATCCAGGAGTTCACAAGCTTTATCTTATGATCAAGGATAATAATAATCAGCTGATCAGCTCACCACCGATTGTAATTAATATTGAAGAAAACTAAAAACACCTCGCAAATTGATACGGGGTGTTTTTATAATAAAATTTTAATAACCTTCATTGGCGTGTATTTTATTTGTTTGTTCAATATTTAAATCATTAGCATTAGCGTAAACTCTATTCATAGAGTTAAGGATGACTGTAAGCAGCCCCAAGATCAAATTAGTCATGGATAGCCACAAGGGCATTAAAGCATTGAATAAACCGATAAAACCAATAACAGCCAGAGCTATTAAACACAGTCCAATAAAAATATTGAAATAGATGGGGCAAGTGCAATCTTTAGCCATATTCATCACCTCCTAACGTATTATATCTATATTTTTATTTTAGGCATTTTTTGTCTTTTTGGCAACAATTGAATTTTTTGTTATATTTTGTTAAGATAAATTGCTATGAATTTTGATCTACAAGCAAAATTTAAACCAGCCGGTGATCAAGTGACAGCTATAGATTCTTTATTGACTGGTTTTCAGAAAAAGATGCCAGAACAGACACTTTTAGGAGTGACTGGTTCTGGTAAAACTTTTACTATGGCTAATATTATAGCCAAGCTAAATAAGCCAACGCTAGTTATTTCTCATAATAAGACTTTAGCCGCGCAATTAGCTTCTGAGTTTCAAGATTTTTTTCCTAATAATGCTGTGCATTATTTTGTCTCTTATTATGATTATTATCAACCAGAAGCATATCTCCCAGCTAGTGACACTTATATAGAAAAAGAAACTCAGATCAATGAAGAGATTGATCGCTTACGTCATGTTTCTACTCAGAGCTTATTGACTCGTTCAGATGTTTTGATTGTTGCTTCGGTTTCTTGTATTTATAATTTGGGCAGTCCTTTAGAATATCAAAATTATAAATTAAATTTAATCAAAGGTGAGACCTATGACCGCGTCAAAATCTTAAAACACTTGAATGACTTGCAATATAAACGTAACGATATAAATTTGGTACGGGCAACTTATGCTGTTCGCGGTGAGATAGTAGAAATTTTTGCTTCTGGGCAAGAAAATATTTTTTATCGCTTAAGTTTTTTTGGTGATCATCTAGAGAGCATTGAAATAGTAGACTTACTAAATAAAAAAATATTAGAGAAATTAGATGAGATAGACATCTTCCCAGCTAAACATTTTTTGACTAAAAAAGAGGGTCTTGATGACACGCTCAAAATCATTCGTCAGGACATGACGCTAGAGGTGGCTGAGATGAAAAAGAAAAATAAATTAGTAGAGGCTCAGCGACTAGAAACTAGAGTTAAACATGATTTGGAAATGATAAAAGAGACAGGATATTGTAATGGTATTGAAAATTACTCTCGTTATTTTGCTGGCCGCAAGCCGGGTGACCCGCCAGTTAGTCTGTTGGATTATTTTCCAGATGATTTTTTGTTGCTCATTGATGAATCTCACATGACCATTCCTCAGATCAGAGGAATGCACGGTGGTGATCGAGCTCGTAAAGAAAATTTGGTTAATTTTGGATTTAGATTAAAAGCCTCTTTTGATAATCGTCCATTTAAATTTGAAGAATTTGCTAAATATGTAAAACAAGCTGTTTATATTTCAGCTACACCAGCGGAATATGAATTAACTAGATCAAAAAATGTAGTCGAGCAATTAATCCGACCAACATATATTCTGGATCCAACTATAGAAATTAAGCCAAGCAAGGGTCAATTAGATGATTTAACTAAAGAAATAAAACAAGTAATTAAAAACAAAGAAAGAGCATTGGTAACTGTAATTACTAAGCGATTGGCTGAGGATTTAACAGAAATATTATTAGAAAAGGGTATAAAAGTTCAGTATTTGCACTCCGAAGTAAAGACTTTGGATCGTATTCAAATTCTTCATGATTTGCGCGCTGGTAAATATGATGTTTTGGTGGGAGTAAATTTGTTACGTGAAGGATTGGATTTGCCAGAAGTCTCTTTAGTGGCTATTTTGGATGCCGATAAAGAAGGATTTTTGCGCTCTCGTTCAGCTTTGATTCAGGTAATGGGTCGAGCTGCTCGTCATCAAGATGGTCGAGTGATAATGTACGCCGATAAAACTACAGATTCAATGAAGATTGCTATTTCAGAAGTAGAGCGTCGTCGTCAAAAACAAAAAGAGTTTAATACTAAGCACAAAGTTTCACCAACATCTATTTTTAAAGAAGTAAAAGAAAAGTCGCTCAAAGAATTAGACAAAGAAGCCAGCTTCATTGAACAGATCAAAGATTTAGATAAGCAAGCCAGAGAAATCTTAGTCGAAGAGCTAAAAGAAAAGATGAATTTGGCAGCTGAGAATTGGCAATTTGAACAAGCGATTGAATATCGTGATAATTTAGAATTATTAAGTAAGCAAAAATAATGAAGCCAAAATTAAGTGAGCTACAATGGCAAAATATGTTTGCCGATAATCAGGCTGGTATTTATTTGGTTGATAAAACAAAAGGCGATAATTCTTTTCACGCAGTTTCTGTGCTAAGAAAAATTTTAGATCTCAAAAAAGTTGGCTTTGCTGGCACACTAGATCCATTGGCTTCCGGACTATTAATTTTAGCCACAGGAAAAGCTACTCGCATGCTTGATTGGTTTCATATTTTACCAAAAACTTATTTGGCTGAGATTAAATTTGGTCAAACTTCAGATACTTATGACTTGGAAGGTGAGATAAAAATAAATAAAGATGCCAAAGAATTTAGTGTGCAGGAATTAGAAAATAAATTAACTACTTTTTTAGGCGCACAAGAACAAGTTGTGCCAATTTATTCTGCTAAAAAAGTAGCTGGTAAAAAATTGTATGAATCAGCTCGTCAGGGTAAAAAAATAAATCTACCAAAAAGTAGAATTGTTATTCATGAATTGAAAATATTAGACTTTACTTATCCAGATTTAAAATTAGAAGTAAAGGTTTCTAGCGGTACATACATTCGTAGCTTGGCTTTTGATTTAGGAGAAGCTCTGGGAATCGGAGCCTTGTTATCTGGATTAAGACGAACAGCTATTGGAGATTTCAAAGTTGATCAGGCGATTAATTTAGATAGTTTAGATTTAGCTAAATTAGCGGCTAACAAAATAACCCCAAAAGAAGCTAAAAAGTATCTAGATCAATGCCCTGTTTAGTGACTTTTTTGATAAATCGTTCTATATAGACTTCGCCAAAGTGAGTTTGGCGCATTTTACGAGCAAAATCAGAAATAGCCATCTTACCTTCGCCCATTTTGCCTAATTTAGCCCGATACTGCTCATTGAACCTTTTAGTGCTAGATATGGCGTCAGAGGAGCGATAAAGCCGTTTAATGACCTGTATTTGCTCTTCACGTGAGATGTAGTACATAATTAGTATTATTTAATATATTATTGACAAAAATAGGGCTTTATGTTAACATTTTCAGGTCTTTAAGTCCCAAAGATATTATAAGTTTAAAGGAAATTAGAGTTTATGCCAAATAAGAAATCTGCTATTAAATACTTACGTAAGAGTAGCAAGAGAAATGAACACAATTCTTTGATTAAACGTAACATCAAGGAACTTATTAAACGTGGTAAAAAAGCAATTGCTGATGGTAACATAAAAGAAGTTGCCCCAGAATTGACTCATGATTTACAAAAAGCTATCGATAAAGCAGTTAAGTCTGGAATTTTGAAAGCCAATGCTGGTGATCGTAAAAAATCACGTTTCATGGAAAAAGTTAACAAAGCTTTAAACGCAGCTCCTGTTAAAGAAGAAGTTAGTAAAGAAAAAAAATAAATCTATTTCAAATTTAAAACCCCGCGTAACGGGGTTTTTGGTTACTGTAAATTTTCAATCATTTGGGTAAATAATATTTTTTCTTTACCTTGTCCAGTTTTGAACTTAGCGTCCATCGATAACAATGCTTGGTGAATATTTTTTAGTTCATCTAGACTGTATAGTCGACTCATGGCTAGACTTTTGCTAGCTACAAAATTATGCATTTTTAAGGTTTGAGCAATAGCAAAGCTATTGTTTATTTTTTTACTCAAGATTTTTACTTTGATTAAGTTTCTGAATTGGCTAGTGATCATAGTTAAGATGTATAGGCCACTTACACCGCTATTCATTTGATCTTCTAAAAGCTGCAAAGCTCTCGCTTTGTCTTTTTTGCCAAGTGCATCAACCAAATTAAAAATATTGTCATCGGCCTTAGCCTGCACTATATCTTTTACATCTTGCAAAATAATTTCAGTACTTTGACTAAAGTGAGATAGTTTATTTATTTCTTGATTTAGCTGCCAAAGATTATTGCCAACAAAAGCTAATAATAATTGACGAGCTGCTGCTTGGATTTTCTTGTTTTGAGCTTGGCATTTTTTGTCTATCCAAGTATTTAATTTATCAGGCGATAGCTTATTAAACTCTTCAACGTATTTAAATTTTTTTAAGGCCTTATAAAGTTTTGTTCTTAAGTCTGGCTTAGAAGTTTGCCAAAAGATAAGATAATTTTCATCTGGCGTATCTTTTTGTTTGTCTAAATATTTTATCAGCTCATCTTGCAGGGAGGATAATTTTTTATTATCAAAAATATTTTTGATAACGATCAGTTTCTTGCTAGCCAAAAAACCGGTTGCTGTAACCGCTTTAAAAAAGTCATCAATGACCATGTTATCACCATCTAAGCTTTCTATGTTATGGCCAGCTTGGTCAACTGTAGTTTGAAATTTGTCTTTGATGGCGTCTATTTTATTTTTAGCGCGGAAAGAATCCTCGCCGTAAAAGAAAAATATCATAATTTCTCTAGTTTGTTCCAATTTGAGCCAATTTCTACATCAGCTATTAGTGGAACTGATAATTTATAAACTTCTTCCATAGTTTTTTTGATGAATTTACCCACTGTTTTAGCTTCAGTTTTTGGGACTTCAAATACTAATTCATCATGAACTTGTGAGATCATCTTAGAGCTTGGGCTGATTTTTGGCAAGTCTTGGTGAATCTTGACCATGGCTATTTTGAGCAGATCAGCAGCAGTGCCTTGCAAAGGCATGTTGATGGCCATTCGTTCGGCCGCAGCTATCAGCATTGGCATGGAAGATCCTATTTCTGGCAAATATCTGCGTCTACCAAATAATGTTTGTACATAGCCGTGGCGATGAGCAAAGGCCTTGGTATCATCAATGTATTTTCTGATATTTTTATAGATAGAAAAATAGCTTTCGATAAACTCTTTGGCTTCATTTCGATTCATATCTGTTCTTTGGGCAAGGCCTAGTGAGCCCAAGCCATACAAAACTCCAAAGTTTACTTCTTTGGCAGTTCGTCGAATTTCTTTAGTGACATCTTTGAGGGCAATGTTATGAATTTCAGCAGCTGTACGAGCATGGATGTCTTCACCTTTTTTGAAACTAGCTGTCATTTTAGGATCCTTAGAGATAGCGGCAGCTAAGCGCAGTTCAATTTGTGAATAGTCAGCAGATAATAAAACAAAATTACGTGGCGCTATAAAAGCTTGGCGAATACGACGACCTAAGGCCGTACGAATAGGAATATTTTGTAGATTTGGATCAGAAGAAGATAATCTTCCGGTCGCGGTAACTGCTTGGTTGAAGCTAGTGTGTATTCGATGTGTTTTTGGATTAACTAATTCTGGAAGTGCTTTGATATAAGTTGATTGTAATTTTGCTAGCTCACGATATTGGATGATTAAAGGAATTATTTCATGACGATCTTTCATTTTTTCAAGTTCAGAGGCCGCGGTTGACAGACCAGTTTTTGTCTTTTTGATTCTATCTGTCGATATTTCCAATTTTTCAAATAAAATTTCTTTTAGTTGCAGAGGAGAGGCGATATTAAATTCCTGTCCTGCTAGTTTGTATATTTTTTTAGTCAAATTTTTTATTTCGCTAGCAAATTCTTTTTCCATAACAGCTAAAAATTTTACATCCAGAGCTATGCCTGCTAATTCCATTTCAGCTAAGACAGGAATCAATGGTAATTCCATCTTGGTTAATAAATCGAAATTCTTTTTGTCTTTGATTTCGGGTAATAATTTTTTGTATAAACGCCAAGTAATATCCGCATCTTCAGCTCCATACCAAGCTAATTTATCAGCTGGAATCTTGGTGATATCAATATTCTTTTTTGATTTTGGTTTTTCTTCAAGTAGATCTATTAGTTTTAATTTTTTATAGCCCAAATAAGAAAAGGCTAATTCTTCAAGTCGTAAGCCTCTGTTATGATTTGATAAAAAGGCAGCAATCAAAGTATCAAATTCAATGTTATTTACTGTAATGCCTAAAACTTTTAATACTTTATAATCAAATTTTATATTGTGGCCAATCTTGCCTATCTTTTCATTTTCAAAAATTGGTTTTAGTTTTTCTAGGGCGTATTTTTTAAATTTTTCATCTCCTAAAGCTATATAATAGGCTTGATAAATGGCCCAAGAAAAAGACAAGCCTAAGACATCAGCCGTGATTACATCTAATCCAGTTGTTTCTGAGTCAAAAGCAAAGATTTTTTGTTTATTTAATTTTTCTAAAAAAATATCAAATTGTTTTTCGTCTTTGATTAATAAATAATCAGAGTTTTTCTTGCCAATTTTTATTTCGGGAGCAATGGGTGTAGTTTTGTTTGTAGGAATTTTTGTTATTAAAGATTTGAATTCAAATTTTTGGAAAATTTGATAAACTTCTTCTGCATCAAAGTCACCAAATTTTGATTCAGCTAATTTCCAGTCAACTTTTACGTCAGTAATGATGGTTGCTAGCTCTTTACTTAGATTAGCTGACTCTCTATCATCGATTAAAAGCTGTTTAGTGCGTGCTTTTATCTTTTCACTATCAATATTCTTATAAACACCTTCAACAGTTTTAAATTCTTTGATTAAATCAGTTGCTCCTTTCAAGCCAATGCCACGGATGCCAGGGATATTATCTGAGGCATCACCCATGATTGCTTTGAGATCGATAATTTGTTCTGGAGCTAAGCCGTAGCGTTCTTGCACAGCCGCCTCATCATAAATCATGATGTCATTAAATCCTTTTTTGAGCGTTACAACTTTGACCCGGTCATTTACTAGCTGCAAGGCATCTAAATCTCCGGTGACAATATAAACCTCTATTTCTTTTTCTTTCTCATAAACTTCACGAGCAATGGTTCCTAAAATATCATCAGCTTCAAATCCGGCTTTTGATAAAACAGGAATCTTTAGTGTAGCTAAAACATCTTCAGCTAGTGGAATTTGATCATAAAATTCATCCACCTGTTTTACACGATGAGCTTTGTAGCTTTCAGCCTTTTCATGTCTGAAAGTAGGCTCGGGCAAATCAAAAGCAGCCAAGACATAGTCTGGCTTTGTCTCTCGAATAATATTTAGAATCAAAGAAGTAAATCCATAGACAGCATTGACCATCAGACCGTCTTTGGTATGTAGAGGAGGGACAGCATGCCAGGCTCGGTGGAGTAGGGCATGAGAGTCAATAATAATGAGTTTTTCTTTCTTTTTGGGCATATTTCTTATTTGATTTTAGCATTTTTATTGGAAATAAAAAAGGACGGAATCACAGAGTGGATTCCGTCCAGTGTTGTTGGGGTGAACTATCGTTTTCCCCATTGGTTATTGGTTGAATAAATCACCGATCAGTTATTCAGTAACTTCTTCGGTATTTGCGGCGGTGTCAGCATCGCCGGCTTCAGTGTCGGCAGCGGGAGTGTCAGTAGCTTCCTCGGTAACTTTCTCAGCAGGGGCAATCTTGACACCGAGTTTTTCGGTGAGACCAGTCAAGATGCTCATCAGACCAGGCATGGATCCACCAAAGCCATTGGCCATCTCGAGTTTTCTTCAATGGATATCTCCTTTCGAGTTTTTGTGATTTAATAACCCATAGATATACAGGTTTCAACCAATTGTCAAAGGACAAAGTAATAGAGTATAGTAGCACAATCATTTAAAATTGTCAATAGTAGTAAAAAGACCTATTTTGCTAATAAAAAAGCCCAGTATTTTCATACTAGGCTGCATTTTCTTGCCCTGATGCGGTCAATAATGCTTGAGCTTGTGTTCGAATGGCGCTTTCAATGTCGCTCTTCAGATGGATTGCAATTAGTGGTAGCTTACCATTGATGATGATTTGTTTCTTCATGATATGGACATTGCAAGAAATTAGCACTTTTCTAACGGAAAAAGAGAACATTCCTTGGTATTTAGTCCAATTTTCCTTTATGTCTTCGAGTTGAAATTGGCCGGCAAACTGTTCCCTGGCATTTTGTATTAATCCCTTTATGCGCTCTAGAGCATCATCTCTATCCAGTGCATGTGAGATTACAATGTTTATTTTTGCCATATATTCTCCCTTTCATTTTCTTTGAATGATCTGTTAATTTGATAATATAACATGAGAATCTATATTTGTCAATAGTAGGTTTATTTTGAACAAGTTTTGGCTTTTCTTTTACCTTGAAAAATATGATAAAATCTGGTAGATTGTATTAGTCCTTTTAGGGCCACGTAGCCAAGTGGTAAGGCAGAGGTCTGCAAAACCTTTATCGCCGGTTCGATTCCGGCCGTGGCCTCCATCGAGCATTAGCTCGGTTTTTTTGTTTAAATAAAAAACCCTGTCATTTTGACAGAGCCTCTATTTATAGTCCGTACTTACGTAGATTTGGTCGGTGTTTTTTGATTATCTTATGAGATAGTGGTCGGCTAATGATAGAGTGGTGTAGAAAATAACCGGTCAACATACCAAAAATTATTGGACTAAAGTTAATCATTTCTTGTGGCATTATATTGCAATAGATTTTAATGATTAATGCTCTATTTGAAAGGACAGGAAAATCATTTTAGCATACTTTCAGAAAATCATCTAGGGTCTAGTGTGTGGATAATATCTAAGAAAACAAAAAACAGCTTTTTATAGCTGAATTTTTATGGTACCGGCGATCGGACTTGAACCGATACGGCCAAAGGCCACAGGATTTTAA
>CAZXZY010000018.1:0-14367 GCA_964645825.1 uncultured Gammaproteobacteria bacterium | reverse complement strand
CCCTGACCATGATTTTTGGCCAATTCTAGCATGATTATTAAGCCATAATCGGCTTTTGCTGAGATATTAAACATATTAACTGTTTCTTAACTATAAGCGACTTGATTATAGTTAAGAAAGCTTGTTTTGTCAATGTTATTAATATTATGTATAATTAAACTAAATCTGTACATTAAAAGGAGTAGCTCATGCCTAAAAATAAAGAAAAACTAAAAAAACAACTTCTTTCTCCTGAAGAAATAGAAGCTGCGAGTCTACGCCTAAAACTTGCAATGCCTCGTCTAAAAAAACGACTAAAAGCTTTGGATGATGCACAAAATCCAACGCAAGAAGATTGGCAACGAAGTGTTACTATTTAATACACTCCTCTTTATGACTTTGAACTCAGGTAAATATCTGAGTTCTTTTTTAAATTAACCCAATAAATCTATTCTTCCATCTCTTCTAAGCTCCTACGCTCTTCTTCTAAAATTTCTCTCCATCCTTTTTTATCTTTATTTTCAAAAACCTTTAGCTTGGCTTTATATACGTCATCCATTATTTTAACATTTTCCAGGTCATTTTCAAATAATTTCACAGCTTCTTTTAAATCTCCATCTTTTGCCTGAGCAAACAAACTTAAGAGACTTTGCTGATCTTCTTCACTAAGACCTGATTTCAAAATCAACGCTTTAATTTTAATAATGTTAAAATCCATATTATTTATTTAATTTACCTCTAAGTTGTTTCATCTGCTCTAATTTATCTTTTAAAAACTTTTCTTCTCTGTTGTCATAAAGTTTACCAATCACTGGTAAATTTCTAACATTGTCTAACACAACCTGAGTAGTATGTATATAATTATCTAAAACACTCATACGTTCTTCTTCATCACCAATTTCCTGTAGATTATCATCTAAGCGATCTAAATACATTAAGGAATGAATAAAAGAAGTGCAAAACTCCCAGACATTATCTTTGGAATGACCTCCTCCTCTACCAAGAAAACTCTTTTCATCAATGAAATCAAAAAAGATTTTATTATCATAATCTTCATTAAATCCATCAAAAGGAATCCATCCATTATTTATTATCCTTGTTTTCTTATTACTAGTATACCCCTTTAAATCTGCAAATAAAGTTCTAATTTCTGGATCATCTGTAAATTTCTTTTGATCAACATATTTATGTAATATCTCATGTTCAGCTGTTGCTGCGCTTTCTTCAACATCATTCCCTTCCAAATGATCCATTGTAAATGTCATCACTTTTTCATGATGAGCAGCAAAAGCATTGTCCGCATTATAATCTATAAAATGTACCCTATCTATTAAATTTGAACCTGAAATCGACTCAACTCTGGTAATTGCATTAGTTATTGCTTGTATGTGTTCATCTACACCTTCATCATTAGAGATACGATCTGGACGATTGCCCAAATACTCAAAAACTAAATCACCACCTCTTCCACTGTCTTCAATATTATCTGGCTCAAATTCTTGAAAAACATGCTGATTAATTGGAAATGAATAAGTCCCATCATTTGTTTTAAATTTAAGAATATTATTTTGATCATCGTTTACTGGTTCCCCAAGATAACCCATTGATGTAGCTAGTCCAAAATAATGTCCTCCAGACAAATAGGTGCTCCCATGTTCATCTGCTGTAAGTTCTGATTTGGTTATAAGATCATGAAAAAAATCCTCTGAGTATTCATCTGTCTGCAATTCTTCAGGATGTACACATGTTCCTCCTAGTATCAAATAATCTTCATCGTGATCTCTATCAATTTTTTTACTACCTTGACCATTCAAGCTAACCTCTATTCCATCGTCACCAAGAACCATTACATTAGCAACATAACCTTCAACACTCAAAGTTGGATTATTTTGCAATTCTTCTGGTGAAAAAATAATAGACTCTGTTTCATTATCATGGACAACTACAAAACGAATTAATTTTATCTTATCTATGACATCTAATTGGTTTTCAACGTCATCTCGAAATTCTAAACTATAAAACTCTTGTTTCTCTTTTTGTTCATCTGTTTGTTCTGTGACTTGTGTCTCTGGTGTTTCCGCATGAGCATCTTGAGCAAATTTTGAACCAAGTATTAAAGCTGTAGTTAAAGTTAGCACTTTTGCCATACCAGCAGACCTTCCTCTAAATACATCTAACAATGTCTTTTCTTCTGCTATCAATTTCTCCGGATTCAATTCTAACTCTTCTTTTTTTACTTCTACTTCTGCTTGATCAACAACGACCTCCTCTTCAGAAGCAATAACCTCCTCCTGATCTAAATTGTCTATATTATTCTCCAAAGACATTCTTTCCATTTTCATAAAATATTTAAATTTCGTAAGATATTTTTATAACAAATAATATATTAAGAAAACCATAAAGATACTGCATTGTCAATTTAAAAAACAGTTACAATAGCTGTTTGCCCTTCGACTCGTTTCACTCGCTCAGGACACTAAATTTTTATGGTCGAAGACCACGAGCGAAGTCGAGTGGTGATCCCACGGAGAATCGAACTCCGGTTACCAGGATGAGAACCTGGCGTCCTAGCCACTAGACGATGGGACCTAAATTTAAATCATACTAAGTGCCCTATCTCGCCGAAGCCTTAGCGAAGGCGGAGGGACCTTGAGTGAATATTTTTAACAAAAAAACTACTAAAAGTCAACTATCTTACTGGGCCAACCAAAAAATCATCAGCCTCCCAAGGTCTGGCCATGATCTCATAAACGACCTGCTCCATCTTCATGCCTCGTGAGCCTTTGACCAAAATCACATCTCCTTCTTTGATGCGATCTTGCAAAAATAAACCAGCCTGTGTAGTAGAAGGAAAATGATAAATCTTATCCTCACTCATACCAGCCTTGATAGCACCTCGACGAACATCTCTAGCTCTTTCACCAACTACAAATAAATAATCAACATCTGTATCTGCTATATATTTACCAATCTTTTGATGTTGTTCTTCAGTAGAAGCTCCTAATTCTAGCATATCGCCAAAAACTATTATCTTACTGCCCTCTGTTTTCATTTCAGCTAAAGTATCTATTACCATTTTAGAAGACATCGGCGATGAATTATAAGAATCATCAATTACTAAACTATTTTTTATTCCAAGTAACACATTTGTCCGACCACGTGCCGCCTGATAATGAGCCAAGTTCTTAATAATACTTTCTGGATCCATGCCTAAAGCTAACCCAACAGTACAAGCTGACGCGATAGCTAAGGCATGTTGCTTGCCTAATACTTGTGGTAAAAATACTGGCCAAGTACCTCCTTCAAAATTTAAATCAAAAGATGTACCGTAAATATGTTTTTGTTTAATAATTTTAATATTGTCAATTTGAATATCACTATCTTCTGACTTGCCATAAGTCAAAACTTGTCCTTGAGTTTGCTCAAACAAGGCGGAGACATTGTGATCGTCATTATTCAAAATTGCAAAACCTTCATTACTTAATGGCTTTAAGATATTTGCTTTTTCTTTGATTGTTTTTTCTAGTTGCCCAAAATTTTGTAAATGACTGCGACCAATAGCTGTTAGCACAGCAATATCTGGTGGAGCAATTGAAGTCAAATATTTTATATCACCTGGTTTATCTGCTCCCATTTCCAAAATCAAAATCTGTGGATATTTTTTATTTTTAAACACTAATAGCTTCAAGCCAGCAATCACAATCTTAATCCAAGCTACAATACTCTTACCACCAGTGTCTTGATTTAAAATAGTTAATGGCACACCAATCTCGTTATTATAGTTTTTGATACTACGTCGAACTCGCCAATTTTTCTTTATAACAGAAAAAATCGCCTCTTTTGAAGAGGTTTTTCCGACGCTACCAGTAATCCCAATGATTTTGGGCTGATATTTCTTAATTACCGCTATACTTAGCAATTTTAGGGTAAAATATAGTATTTTCTTCATAATCTAACGATTTGGTGGAATCTGGTAGTATTCTAGCAGAAATTGTGCAATTTCGCCAAATAGTGGCGCCGCTGTATCAGCTGAAAATCTCGCTGCTGTTGGCGAATCTAATTTTGTAATCATGGTAAATTTTGGATTTTCTACTGGCGCAAAACCAACGAAGTTATGAATAGTATTATCTACTGAATATTTTTTGCTTTCTGAATCTGCCACTTGAGCGGTTCCAGTCTTACCAGCCACATAATATCCCGGCACAGCTGCTTTGTCAGCATGACCACTGTCCACTACATGCACTAACATAGCAGATAAAGTAGCAGCGGTACTTTCACTAACTACTTTACGTAAAACTTGCGGCTCAACGCTATCTACTCGTCCGTCACTAAATTGTATTTGTTCTACTAAATAAGGCTGTATTAAACTTCCTCGATTAGCCAAGGCATTGACTGAACTCAACATTTGTAAAGGAGTAACTGTAATACCTTGTCCATAACTAGCCGTAGCTTTGAAGATGTCGCCTTTTTTGGCTAAAGAAGAAATGTCCCCTCTACTTTCTTGAGAAATAGCTAAACCGACCTCCTCTCCAAAACCAAATTTCTTCATATAGTTTTCATAGATTTTATTTTTGATATCTTGCGTAGCAAAAATAACACCCGTATTCAAAGAAGCGGCTAAAACTTCTGTCATATCCACCATGCCATGCGCTTCAAGATCAGAATTTTTGATAGTGTAGCCACCAGCAAATTTGACCTCGCCTTTGTCTTCATAAATAGTATCAGAAGTAACTTTACCAGTATCTATTGCGATCGCCATCGCTATGGCCTTCATTACTGAACCAGGCTCATAAGCATGATAAACTGCCTGATTATTATAAACATCGACTGTTTCTACTTGATTGTATTCATTTGGATCAAAAGTTGGAAAAGTACACATTGCTCGAATGGCCCCAGTATCTGTTTCCATAATAATCACACTGCCACCAACTGCATCATACAAGGCAACGGATTTCTCCAAGGATTTGCAAGCTTGATATTGCACAGTCCGATCAATAGTCAAAGTCAAATCAGCTCCATCTTTAGCATAAGCTTGTAAAGCAGAAAAAGGTAACAAGCGACCACCGCCAGCCCGATCAGCCAACAATTGACTACCAGAGCCAGCCAGCTCCTCTTGCCAATAACCTTCCAAGCCATATTTACCGACTCGATTTACTCCATTATTATCATAACCTAAAAAGCCCAAAACATGAGCGCCTATTTCTTTATCTGGGTAATAACGCAATACTTCTTTGTTCCAATGAATGCCAGTTGTATAGACTTGCTCGTCTTCTGCCTTATCTTTGTTTATATCAGCGATAACTAAATCTAATTTAGTTTGCAAATCATTAATTTGGATTTCAGTAACATTTTTTTGAATGCTTTCATACTGATCGTTAGTCTTTTTTAATTTATCTAAAATAATTTCTGGCTCCAAATCTAGGGTTTCTACTAAGATATCGGTAATATTTTGGGGCCTTAAAATCTCTGTCGGATTAGCAAAAACTTCATAGGTAATCTGATTAACAGCTAAAGGATAAAATTGAGTATCATCTTGATTGTCTTTATGAGCAAAAATCTCTCCTCTTTCTGGTAATAAAATTTCAATAGATTGATGCTGTTGAGCGGCTATTTTTACATATTTATCGTGCTGGATTACTTGTAAATAAAAAAGACGCCCAATAATGGCGACAACTAACAAAAAAATAAAACCCTGGAGGGCACTAATACGAAAATTGCTAATCAGATGCTGATTATTGTGTCGTCTAGTAAAATACATTAAAAATAGATTATCGTAAGGCCACGGCGTCTTTACTGTCTGCTAAGTAATAAATGTTTTCAGTCTGCACAAAGCTCAAGTCTTTACTAACACCTTCAATTCTTTCAATGGCTTGCAAACCAGTAGCTTCTACATTGAGCACTAAAATTTGATGGTCCACACCTTTAATCTCTTGTTTGGAGCTATCAAGCTCAAAACTTTGCGTAGCAGCATGATTGATTGAGACTAAATATACTAGCCACAAGCAAGCTAAACTAAGCAAGGAGATTTTTTTCATTTTTTGCATGAAAGAAAAGGTTGATTGTAATTTGTTAGATTTCATTTTTATTTTTGTTTTTTATACTAAATTTTTTCAATAACTCTTAAAATGGCACTGCGACTACGAGGATTATTTTTTATCTCATCAGCTGTTGGCTTAACACCTCTAGTAGTCACAAGCTTTACTCGTTGTTCCTTTTTACAAACACAGATTGGAATATTTGGTGGACAAATACATTTCAGTGATTCTTCTTTGAAGTATCGCTTAACTATTCGATCTTCTAGTGAGTGAAAACTGATCATAACTAGTCGACCACCAACTGGTAAAATATCTATAGCTTGCGGTAAAAGCTCTTGGACATTGCTTAATTCTTCATTAACAGCAATCCGTAAAGCTTGGAAAATTCTGGTCGCTGGATGAGTTTTAAAACGTGCCGTGTTTTTTATATTCAAAATCCCGAGTATGGTGGAGACAAACATGGAAGTCGTAATTTTTTGTTTTTGTTTTGTCCACGAACTTCTATTTTTTATGATGCCTCGAGCGAGGCGTTGGGCTTTCGGCTCTTCACCATACTCTCGGAAGATTTTGTACAATTCATCTTCGGTCCATGTCGATATAATCTCTTCAGCTGTCAAAGTCTGATTCACTGGATCAAATCGCATATCTAATGGTCCATCGTCTCTGAAAGAAAAACCTCTATTAGCTTTGTCTAGTTGATCGGAAGAAAGTCCTAGATCTAAAACAATTCCCTGAATAACTGGTAACTCATCTACTAAGTTTTTCCATTCTGTCTTTAAATTAACGTAACTTGTATTAACAATGAACAATCTTTTTTTATAATCTTTCAGCCTATCAGTAGCAGCCTTAATAGCGCGTTGATCTAATTCAAAGGCCAAAACATTGCCCTTGGGACCAGTAGCTTTTAATATAGATTCCGTGTGTCCTCCGCCGCCTAAAGTGCCGTCAACAAAGTGTTGATTGCTTTGGGGCTGCAAAAACTGCACTACTTCCTCCAATAGCACGCTCTTATGCTGGTAATCTGACTTCATATTAAATCCCCAAGTCTACCAAACCTTCGGCGATATCATTACTATCTTTATCAGTAGTGACTTGATATTTGCTCCAGGCTTTTTCATCCCAAACTTCTAAACGGTTATACAGACCGGCTAAAATTACCTTTTTATTTAAACCAGCAAATGCTTTGAGATAATCAGGCATAATCATGCGACCCTGCTTGTCCAAATTGACATCCATCGCACCGGCTAACATCAAACGAGAAAAGGCTCGAGATTTAGCCTGACTGATTGGCAAATTAGCTAAACGTTTTACTAATTTATCCCACTCTTTTTTGGTATAAATAAAAAGACAATTATCTAAACCCTTGGTAATAATTGCCCCATCATTAAAAAATTTACGAAACTTAGTTGGTACCGCTAGTCTGTTTTTATCATCTAAATTGTAGTTGTATTCGCCGATGAACATATTTATCCACAGCTAGGCTTATTAATCTCCCACTTTTCCCCACTTTTTAGGTTTCTGTAACCATTATACTCCACCATAATACCAAGTGTCAATCAAGTAGCTGTGGAAAACTATATATTTCTATTAAAAATAAAAAAAGACCCCGGGCTTTGCGTACTACGCGAAACCTGGGGTCAAAATCCAATCCTCCTCTTCATGAAGCAGCTCCTTCGCCGTATCGCTGCTGGAAGTCAGTGCAATAATTCTGCATTTCAGGTGTCCAAATGATCTCTGCAAAGCCCGGAAGCTCTTCGGCTAATCGCTCATAATCACTTGTGTGGTTTTTTATAACCCGACGCATGATCTTAATATTGCGAAAAGTGATGCGTTGATCCAAAGCATAGAGAAAGTAGCCCCAGTTTTCAATGGCTTGAAACATCAGTGCTTCAGTCCTACAGTGAGTTTTCAGATCTGCAATTATATCCTGTGGCAACAAAGGATTGTCATTCAAACAAAATTGCAGTAAAAACACTCTGCGCATCTTCTTCACAAACGCTTCATCACCTGGATAAGTCCTTGCTAGATACCTACAATATTCATCATATTCATCCTTATCATCTTGATCTGTTTTCTCAGAAGCAGGCACATCGCTGCCAACTTTAGCATGTATAACTTCACCAAAATCATGAGTTCGTACAGCTTGACGAAATAACTCGACATCCCAGTTGATATTTCCCCGAGCAGACTCCTGACCGAATAAGTGAATAAAAAAATCACATACCTCACCCATCTCAATGCCGTGCTGGCTAACGGTCTGCAACCTCCTGTTTATTACCCCTTGCAAAGAAGTTACTATGTTTCTTTGCTGACTGAGTTGGCTGAATAATTCTTCAGATCTCAGCTTGTCATCAAATGCACTCCACCTATGAGTGTCTTGCAGTCCATTCTGCAATCCGCCCAAAGAAGTGGATAAGTCAATCCAATCCGTTAAGTTTGGCATAATATGCGCTCCTTTTACCCTATTTTTCGAAGTACAATAACATCTGAAAATTACAGGATAAGCCTTTTTTAGTCAAATAAAAAACAGCCTTATTAGGCCGCTTTTAAGCATTTACTTAGCAATAGTAAATTTTGGTGTTTTTTTACTAACTGTCACTTCTGCTTCTCGCTGATATTCCGGTTTGATAGCTTTGAAATCTTTTTGCTTTTCAATTTTATTAACTAGATCTTCTATTTTTAAATCTCCTTGATAATAAAAATCTGCCACTACTGGAACCTGTAATTGCCAACCCAAAGTATTGATAATCGTCACCTGAACTTTGACTTGAGTCAGGCTAGCTTGTTTAATAGCTAAACCAAAACCAGTAATATTTCTTAACTCTATATTTTCTTGATGCAAACAATCATCAAACTCAGTCAAAATATTTTCTTGACCGGCTTGCATGTCAAAAGCACACTGCTTTTTCTTTTCAGCTAAAATCCATTCAGCCTTGTTATTGTCTAAAATGTTTAAAATTAAAATCATTTTCTTGATTCTTTTTTATATCTTTAGATATTTTATCAACTACTACAATATGTTCGTGAGATAAAATATCATAGATAAACTTATCAGTAACTTCCACGCGATACATATAGTCACTACGTGACAAAAAAGTAAAACGTAAATCTTGAGTCATGCCTTCGGCAATTTTTTCTAAATATTTATAAAAGTCTGCTTTTTTCACTTTGCCAACTATCAAAACATCTGTCCGTGTCGGTGCATTAGATAGAACACCAGTAAAAATCAATAGGCCTAAGCCGGAAAGTTTAGACATTTTATTAGCGATACGCATCTCTTCCAAAGTAATAGCTTTGAAAACTAAATTTTTTAACTCAGTCAATAAGGCAAAGTCTTTATTGGTAAAGTAAAACTTTTTACCTTGGTTAATTTCTGATTTCAATAAACCAAATTTTGTGAGATTGTCTAACTCTCGTCTCACAGAGTTTAGCTGCCCACCCAAACGACTAGTTAGTTCACGCACAAAAATATGCTCTTCAGAATGAAGGCAAAAAAAGTTGACAATCCTTGTCCGAGTAGCTGAACCAAGTATTTGTTCAAGCATAAAATTTATTTACTAAAAACAGCAAATATAGTATAATATTATTTACAGGAAATGTAAAATGTCTCAATTAGAATATAACAAACTTTTTATCCATGATCACTTGAATTCTCGGGAATTGTCCGAGGTCTATTTTAGTGACCCTAGCCCTCGCGGACAGCTATTTTTGATCCTTGAGGTACCAAAAAATAAGGTCAATCAACAACCAATGATTGATCAAATAATTGAAGCGCTAGCTCATCATTTTATTTCTAGTGCTCAAGAAGATCCTGAAATACTATTAGAAGAAGTTTTACAAGAATTAAACCAACTCTTACCAGACTTAAGTGATAATAAAATTAAAAACTGGCTGCAAACTCTCGATATTGTAGTGGGTGTGATTCATCAGAACAATATTTATATAGCTAGCATCGGTAATATTGGTGCTTTATTGATTCATAATAATCAGATCACCCAAATCTTAGAACAAAACACAGATTTTAATCCAACTAAAATATTTACCGATATTGTTTCTGGCGAATTAGATACTGGCGATGCATTGATCATTTCGACCAATGCTTTATTTGATTATATTTCACAAGAAAAAATAAAACGAACGATCAAAAAATATACCCCCCAAGCATCAATCACGCAATTTAAACAACTACTAGACACTGTCCCAGATTTTGTTACTTTTAATTCAGTAGTATTAAAATACCCTAGTGGCCGCGATCTAGATATACCAAATGAAAACATTCAAGTGACCATAGAGTCTGATGATGAAGAAGATGACGGCACTATCCATGTTGATAAGCATGACACTACACCACGTCAAGATCATCATAAAAAAACTCGCACTAAACTTGTTTTTGATAAATCGGGTTTGAAAAATATCAAAACAGTTCAAGTTTTTATATATATTTGGGAATTAATCAAAATCTTTTTTGCTATTATCGGCAAAATTTTTAGTGTTATTGGTAATTCCATAAAAAATGCTTGGCTATTTGTTTTTTCTAGTAAATACCGTCAAGATCGAGAAAATGTTATTTTGGACAAAACTCAAAGCACGATCAATAAAAAAGTAAATTGGTTTAGCGATTTAACTTGGCAAAAAAAAGTGCTAATTATTGGCATCATTGTCATTTTGTTAGTCTTCTTACAAAGTCTAGTATTTTTGACTCAAAAACAAGCCGTCAATAAACAAGAACAAGCTTATGAGCAATCTATCGATGCTATTAACAACAGCATCAACGAAGTAGAAGCTAGCCTTATTTATAATGATGAAAAAAGAGCTGAGGAATTATTACTAAACATTCAAGACATGTTAAATGATTTGGATGCCACTTCGCCTCAACAAGAAGAAGAACTAGATTTAGTTAAAGAACAAACGGTTCGTTTATTAAATAAAGTTCGCCACATCAATTATGTTGATTCGCCATTAGAATTATTTGATCTAAGCTCTCTTAATAATCCAAAACAAATAATTCAAAAAAATGGTCAATTTTATATTTTAGATCAAGAAAATTTATATTTATTAGAAGAACAAGCTCCGAATATCTTAACTGCTTACCCTAACGGAAAAACTCTAGCTGATTGGCCAAACAATGATCAATTAATTTTAAGCAACGATCAAGAATATGTTATTTTCAATCTGTCATCTAAAGAGCTAAATTCATTCGCTTTTGCTCAAAATATTGGTAATATCAGCGTCCAAGATATGTCTATTTATAGTAATAATCTATATGTTTTAGACACAGAAGCTGACCAAATTTTTAAATATCCTGAACGAGGCCAATCATTTAGCAATGGTGTAACTTGGTTGACTGACGATATCGATTTGAGTGATGCTTATAGTTTGACACTAGATGGAGATATTTATGTCATGTTCAATAGTGGCCAAATATTAAAACTACGTAAAGGTTCTAGAGAAATATTTAATTATCATCAGCCACATCCAAAACTAGGCAAACAAGCTATCATTAAAACATTTAAAGACTCTGAATACTTATATATTATTGATCCAGAAAATCAACGAGTAGCCATTATAGATAAAGAGGGCAATATCAAAGATCAATATACTTCACTTAAATTTGATAATCTAGTTGATTTAGCAATAGACCAAGAAGAAAAAGCCATCTACTTATTAAATGGCAATCATCTATATTTATTAGCGATCAACGAATAAAATGAATCTCTAACCCCCTAAATCCCCCTTAACAGGGGGACTTTTTTATTTCTAGCTCCTCCCCTGTCAAGGGGAGGTCGGGAGGGGTTAAAATTAAGTAAAACAAAAACACCCTCTTGCGAGAGTGTTTTTTGAATTGAAAAATTCTTATTTCAAAGTGACTGTACCACCGGCTTCAGATAGTTTAGCTTTCATTTCTTCAGCTTCTTCTTTCTTAGCACCTTCTTTGATGACTACAGGAGCACCGTCAACCATGTCCTTGGCTTCTTTTAAACCTAATTGAGTAACTTCTCTAATAGCTTTAATAACACTAATTTTGTTATCACCAGCTGCTGTTAACTCAACATCAAAAGATGATTTTTCTTCAGCGGCTTCTTCACCAGCTGGAGCGCCAGCGGCAGCAACAGCTACAGGAGCGGCGGCTGTAACACCAAATTTATCTTCTAGGATAGATACCAATTCAGATAAATCCAATACTGACATTTTTTCAATTTCTTCGATAATACCTTTAAACTTTGCAGGTACTACTACGTCTTTTTTTGCTTCTTCTGACATAATATTATTGATTTATTAATAATTATAATTATTTCTTATCTTTAATGGCGCTTAACACACCGACTAAGTTACGTAAATTTCCTTGCAAAACATTTACCATGCCGGAAATTGGAGCTTGTAAACCACCAACCAAGTTGGCCAATAATTGTTCTTTGGATGGTAAGTTAGCTAAACGTTTTACCATTTCAGGTAAAATAATTTTATTTTCCAACATACCGCCACCGATACTCAAAGCTTCTTTGTTTGCTTTAGCAAATTTATTAATCACGGAAGCTGCTGCTACTTCATCATCATAAGATAATGATAAGGCAACGGAACCAGTTAAATCATTAATTTGTTCAGCGTCTTCCACGTCAGCCAAAGCCTTTTTTAACAAAGTCTTTTTGACTACTAAATATTCACTACCAACATTTTTTAACTCTTTACGTAAATCTTCAGCTGCTTTTACACCCAAACCATTGTCTGAGGAAAAAACTACGGATTTACTATCGGCTAATTTAGTTTGAATACTTTTTAACGCTTCTTTCTTTTGTTCTTTTGTCTTTGGCATAAGTTTTTTTATAAAAAAATCTGCGAATTTACCGCAGACAATGAAAAATATCTAATATTCTCACCTCGGTAGGATTTATATTTTAGCTAATATTAGCTAAAAAACCCACTATCTTTGGTAAATGTATTTAATTTGTATCAATATTATATAGTAATTATCTAAATCTGTCAAACCTCCTTGACAAAATGCTAAAAATGTTAGACTATACTGCTATTAAAGACCTTTTCATCACTATAAAAGACTCACAACAGGAGACTCTAATGCCAAAAAAAGAAATCATTCACGAACTTGAAAATCCCAATCTTCCATTCTCCGAATGCATTAAGATTGGCGATGAGTATCATTTTGCCGGTACTCTACCGGACATCGCCGATGGCGAACCCGTAGATGAAAGTCTGGCAGCGCAAACCAAGAGCGCTCTCAAAAACATGAAGGCACGCCTTGTGGCTCGCGGGCTGACGCCCAATGATGTCTATGATGTAGACATCATGCTGTCTGGGACACCGGAGGACATGAAAATCACCGACCCGATCTACGTTCAATTTTTGGACGATGAAAAAGTCGAAATCAGACCGATTCGTCGTTGCGGTGGCTGGAACTGGATACCGGCTGGAGCCAAAATCGAAATTCAATTCGTGGCTGTCGATCAAAGCAAGTAATCGACATTGTGGTGAGTAGAAAAATAAGGACCACTCTTCGGAGCGGCCCTTTTTATTTTAATCTAAATATTTATATTTATTTTGCAAATGCTCGTCGTAGGTCTTACTATAAATCGCCTCCCCTTCTGGTGTAGTCAAGAAATAATAATATTCATTGGTTGTCGGATATATAACTGCTTCAATAGTTTCGATACTTGGATTTGAAATTGGCCCAGGTGTTAATCCACGATATTTGTAAGTATTGTAAGGTGAATCAATTTCTAAGTCAGCATAAGTTGGCTGAGCCAATCCCTTGCCGGTCACAAAATTAACCGTAGCATCAGATTGTAAGCCAATGCCAGCTTCAATGCGTTTCCAGAAAATATCGGCTACCATTTTTTTATCAGTAGCAGCTGAAACTTCTCTTTCTACAACAGAAGCTAAAGTTACTATTTCAAAAATAGTTTTTCCTTGTCTAGAGATTTCTTGTCTTAGATCGGCTGTTAATTTTTTATCAAAATTATTCAAAGCTTTAGCAACTAAAGTTTCTAGACTAGTACTACCATCAATAAAATAAGTATCTGGATATAAATATCCTTCTAAGGTGGCAGAACTTGCTGCGTCTTCTAAAAATGAATAATTAGTAGCCCAATCTTTTTTATTGTTTGTAATATCTAAAAACTCTTGATGTGTAAAATTATGCTCGTCTAATAGTGTTATCAACTGTGGCCATCGACGATGCCAACCTTCGATAATAGTAAATGTTTGCTGTTGATTTTCCGGAATAGTTAAGATCAAATTTGATAACTGCCGAATAGAAATATCAGCTGGCATGACATAGATACCGGCTTTGACAGAGTCCTCTGCTTTTTTAAACCACAGCCAAGTTTCAAAAACTAATTTA